>CALHUZ010000024.1 GCA_938039305.1 uncultured Saprospiraceae bacterium | reverse complement strand
ATCTACAGCTTCATTAACATTGGCAAAGAAGTTTTGAGATCCTATTTCATGGAACAACTTGTTCTTGACCAAAGCATCTCTAACAGGCCCTCTGACTCCAGTCAAATATAAATCGTAGTGCTGCGCCTTTAGACTTTCGATGATCTCTCTAAGTCCATGCGCTGCACTGCTATCTAAATCAGTAACACTTTCCATGTCGAGGATGACGGTGTTAAGAGCCTCAGAAGTATCAGTGGTCTTTCTATTTGAAATTCTATTTTCTAATTGTTCCTTGAAGTATTCGATATTGGCAAAGTAAAGAGGTGCGTCAAATCTCATGATGAAAAGATCTTCTCTTTTTTCGACATCCTCGAACCGGTCCAGATTTCTATATAGATCAGTGCCTGGCACTTTGCCTAATTCTGCTATATGCGGTTTAGATGTTTTAAGTAGTATCATGATAATCGAAATTCCTACACCAACAAATATGCCTTCTTGAATACCTAAGATTAAAGTAGCGAAGAAAGTGATAGCTAATGTCCAAAAGTCAGTGCGATGAGTTTTCCAGAGATGCTTTACTTCTTTATAATCAAATAGATTGATGATGGCCACCATAATGATTGAGCCTAAAATAGCATTGGGCAAGAAGTAGAATAGCGGCGTTAAAAAAAGCAATGTTATAATAATAAGAGAAGCACTGATGATAGATGCGACTCCAGAAGAAGCTCCAGCTTCATCATTCACTGCGGATCTTGCAAAGCCTCCCGTTGTAGGAAATGCTTGAAAGAAACTTCCAAAAAGATTAGCAAATCCTAAAGCATAGAGCTCTTGGTTTGGGTTGATCTTATAGTTCTTGTGACGACTTTGCATGGCCTTCGCAATAGCAACACTCTGCATGAAGATGACTAATGATATAGCCAAGGCGATTGGGAAAAGACTCTGAATAGTAGCCCACTCAAAAGTGGGTATATACAATGAAGGCAGCCCCTTTGGTATGTCTCCTACGATAGCCAAGTCATACTTATGAAGATTGAAGATCCAGACGGCAAGGATACTTAGCGCCACAGCTACAATTGAACCAGGAACCGGAATTTTGAAACGCTTTATCCCTAAGATGATCAGAATGCCAACCAGCCCAATGGATAATGATATACCATTAGTCTCAGGTAAGCGCTGCATGGTTTCTAAAAGCACCTCGAAAGTGTGCCTGCCACCGCTTAGATTAATCCCCAATAAATGCTTTAATTGACTTATACCTATGATAATAGCGGCAGCAGAAGTGAAGCCGCTGACGACAGGATGTGATAAAAAGTTAACGATAAATCCCAGTCGCAAGACCCCTAAGAATACTTGTATAAGACCAACCATTAGGCTGAGCATAATTGCCAACTCTATATATTGATCGGTTCCAGCTACCGCCATAGAAGATATCCCAGCAGCAACTAAAATCGAGATCATCGCTGATGGCCCAACGGCGAGTTGTCGAGATGTGCCGAGAAGAGCATAGATAATGAGAGGAACGATAGCTGCATAGAAGCCATAAATAGGAGGTAAGCCAGCTAACATAGCATATGCCATACTTTGTGGGATCAGCATGATACCTACAGTCAATCCAGCGGACAGGTCACCTTTGAACATGCTTTTATCATATTCTTTTAGACTCTGAATAATTGGAAAAATTCTGTTTAGTGGCATTTGATGCAAATATCACAAGAAATGGGCAACTCAATGTGATCTACATCACTGAGGTAATAGTGTGATTTCGTTGCGGCCCAGCTGCAATACTTTCTGTGATTCTAATTTCTTGAGAAGGCGAGATATAGACTCTCTCGAAACATTAAGATCTTGAGCTATTTGCAAATGTGATAACGAGAGTTTATCCGTAGCTTTTTGTGTTGATAAGTCTTCAAGATAGTGCAACAACTTTTCGTCCAGCTTTGCAAAGGCTATTCTATCTATGGTATCTATCAAGGCAAAGAGTCTACTGTCATAGATATTGATGATGAAGTTTCTCCATGAGTCATAAGTGCCCATCCAGCTATTAGCATAAAACAATGGAACAGATAGCAGGGTAGTGTCCTCTTCACAAACTGCCATGATCTCACTTCTCTTCTGCGTCATGCAGCAACTAAAGGAAGCCGCACATGACATACCTGAACCTAAGAAGTATAGAAGTAGCTCTTTCCCATCTTCTCCTTGCCTTATGATCTTCAGTAGCCCTGAGATGACCAATGGCACAAACTCAATATTGTCACCATAGTCTATGATGACATCGTCTTTCTTGAATTTCTGGACCTTACAATGCTCGATTAACTCTTTTATGAGCTCATCATCATTAGATATTTCTGGGAAAAGGTCCTTTATGACTTGTGGGCGCATGACGCAAGTTATAGAACTAAGTGGATTTAGGGACTATCACGAGGATATGTACTAAAGGATTGTCAATCAAAACAGTCATGATTTATGGACTTCCGTGATCATTATATGTATGATAGTTGGCAGTTGGATGGATGGTTAGTCGGCTGTCATACACTCCATCCTATAGAAGGTGACAATAGGATATATGGAAGTCTAAAGGATGAATACCAAAACCCAAACCATTGAAAAACAGCCTCTCAAGCACAGTCTACATAAGATCCATGTTGATCTTAGCCATAGCTCATCTCATGATTATCACTCCTTTAATGAGTGAAAGAGTTTCTCTTAGCTTTGAGAAAGTGGAGACACAAGATGGCTTAATAGAAGTAAAGTTGATGATGAAAAGCAACTCAGAAGAGTCTTTCTCATTAGGCAATCAGAACTTCCGCATTTTTTATAATGCTGACCATATGTCACTTCAGGAGACTAAATTAAAAAACAATCTATCGTCAAGAAAGTATACTCAGCCTGAGATTATAGAGCATGAGCAGTACTTAGGTCCATTGACATCAGAAGGCTTAAGTTATGCCTCTATTGGTTTCTTGAATTTTAATGTCTTACTTCTTGATGATAACGAGGGCGGTAAGATGATAGATAACAATTGGAAGCATATCTACTCTTTATACTTTAGAACAGAATCTGAATTTGAAAACGCAGATATAACATTTGCTAATAGCGATGAGACAAGTGATCTCGCGACAGCATATGTTGAAATATCAGAATGGATAAACCCAACAAAAACTAAACCCATGGAAATTACTATTGAAGCATCTCAGGATGTAATAATGCCTTATCAGGTGACAGATATATCTGTCGGACCTAACCCAACAGCTGACTTTGTGTATATCATGAGTCAAAAGAGCCTTGCATTCGCAAGAATCTACACTTCTAATGGTACTCAAGTATTGACTAACTCATTAGATGGCAATGAAAGTAAAATAGACTTATCTAACTTGATAGAAGGTCTCTACTTTGTAGAGGTTGAAGATCAAGAAGGAAATATCGATGTGAAGGAGATTATAAAGTATTAATCGATCGCACAAGAGAATTGAAGCTTAAAGAAGCAAACGTCTGTAAAGGTGTTTGCTTCTTTTTTTATGCCCTCTATTTGGCTTTATTGATCTAAAGCTAAGCGATGGGCGTTATTAATACCTGCCTTCTTACCCTTTGTTTCCACTTGTTTGAGCCTTTCCTTTCTTGGAGCTCTCAAGCTGTTACCCAATTCTTTCAAGTCGATTCTTTTCTTAACCTAAGTTAATGTCTCCTTAGTTATCTGAGGATATCTTTGAATCACATTTATTATTTAAGGTGTAAAGTCTTATTTGAAGACTACTTCATCGATTATGAAGATGAGTTGGAAGAAAAGTAGACTATGGGCTTAACAATCTGGAAAATCATGCGTTAAAGAAGAAGACGTTGAGCTTCCATCCACTAAATGCTCACTTGAGGAGACATAATTTCTACTTCATCTGGTTTGACTGAAGTAACATATGTTTTGTTCAGATTTTGAGCGTTGATTACACACTAAACATCATTGTATTCATGAAGAAAGGTTTATTTCTATTATTAGCTCTTGTTTTCTCATTTTCACTTGAAGCACAAGACAAGCTAACCATCAGTGGTTATCTACGTGATGCCAGTAACGGTGAGACGCTTATCGGTGCCAACGTATATGTTAAAGAGCTCGCTACAGGCAGCAATAGCAATGAATATGGTTTTTATTCTATCTCTATCCCTCAAGGGAAATATACTATAGAATACTCCTATCTGGGATTTGAGACCGTACGGCTTGATATTGAGTTGAATGAGAATCTTAAAAAGGATATCAATTTTCAAACGGAAGGTATAGCTATAGAAGAAATAGTCATCACCGGAGAGGCAGAGAACTCCAATGTCTCTGATGTAGAGATGAGTGCTAACAAGCTTGATATAGCAACCATACAAAAGATGCCAACGCTCTTAGGTGAAGTCGAAGTACTAAGATCCATTCAGCTATTGCCTGGTGTGAGCTCGGTCGGAGAAGGTGCTTCTGGGTTTAATGTTAGAGGAGGAAGTATAGATCAGAACTTAGTACTTCTTGATGAAGCACCAGTTTATAATTCTTCACACTTATTTGGTTTCTTTTCCGTCTTTAACCCAGATGCAGTTAAAGATGTAAAATTACTTAAAGGAGGCATTCCTTCGCGCTACGGTGGTAGGCTTTCATCCATTCTGGATGTGAGGATGAAAGAAGGGAATAATCAGAAGTTTGCATTGAAAGGTGGAGTAGGAGCGATCTTCAGTCGACTCTCAGTAGAAGCCCCGATTGTTAAAGATAAGTCGTCTTTTATTTTCGCAGCAAGAAGATCTTATATAGATGTTCTCGCGAAACCGTTTTTACAAGATGGCTTAGAAGATTCTAAATTGAACTTCTACGATCTTACGCTAAAGACTAATTATAAATTCGGTGAAAAGGATCGTGTCTTTTTGTCTGGGTATTTAGGTAGAGATAATTTTGGATTTGGTGATGCTGCTGGATTTAATTGGGGCAATAAGACCTTGACCTTAAGATGGAATCATCTCTTTAGTGAAAAGTTGTTTTCTAATTTGACTTTATACGCAAGTGATTATGATTATAAGATAAGCTTTGGCGATGATTCAGCCAATCGATTTGATTGGAATGCCAAGATTGTTAATTACAGTGCGAAGCCTGAATTCTCATTATTCTTATCTCCGAACAACACAGTTCGATTTGGTGGACAGGGTATCGTATATCGTTTTGAGCCAGGCAATGCAATTGGTGTAAGTGAAGGCGAGACTTTAGATATTAGTGTCGATAATAAGTATGCCATCGAAGGAGCTCTATTCGTTGAAAACGAATTAGACCTTGGAGAAAATGTGACAATGAACTATGGATTGAGATGGTCTTATTTTAATTATACAGGAGAAGGACTTGGCTATGAATTTGGGGATCCGTTAGATGTCGGACGTAGAAGACCGGTTGTCGAGAGTACAAACTTTGATCAGTGGGAAAGTATTCAGACGTATAATAATCTTGAACCAAGATTGAGTTTGAAATATCAATTGTCAAATGACAAGTCGATCAAAGCGAGTTTTAATAGAATGACGCAATACATCCATTTGATTTCTAACACTACGGCATCAACACCTGTAGATGTCTGGCAACCAAGCACTAATAACTTGAAACCGCAACAGGCAGATCAAGTTGCTCTTGGTTATTTTCAGAATTTCAAAGACAATACATACGAACTTACAACAGAAGTATATTACAAGAAGTACACGAATCTCCTTGACTATATAGACGGTGCGGATATTCTGCTAAATGAGCTTTTAGAAGGAGATCTTTTGGCGGGAGAGGGTAGGTCTTATGGACTTGAGTTAATGCTAAAGAAAAACAAAGGAGCTTTCACCGGCTGGGCCAGTTATACCTTAGCGAGGAGTGAAAGAAAAATCGAAGGTATTAATAACAATACTTGGTATCCTTCCAGATATGATCAGACGCATAACCTTAGTTTGACTGGGTTCTATGAAGCGAATGATCGATGGACATTTAGTGCCAACTTTGTAATGATTTCTGGAACGCCAACAACTTTTCCAACTAATAGATATATTCAACAGGGCTACGTGATTCCTAATAATTCTTTAGAATCACGCAACAATGTAAGGATCCCTCTTTATCACAGATTAGATATATCTGCTACGCTTCAAGGGAAGAAGAACCCACAAAGAAGGTGGCAGGGCGAGTGGGTGTTCTCTATATACAATTTGTATAGTAAGCGAAACCCTTTTAGTATATTCTTTAGACAAGGTAATGCGAATGTCACTGAGGCGATTAGGTTGTCTGTGATTGGAAATTTCATTCCATCTGTTTCTTATAATTTTAAGTTTTAGATTCCGTCTATTTAATCCAAACTCAAAACATAATAGAAAACTAAAACAATCTCCTACTACAAAGGTATAGGAGCTTAATTTGAAAATAACAGCATGAAATGATCAGTGCCTCTCTGCGAAATTCCTGGGTGTTACTCTGTGAAAAGTGTATAAGGAATTTATCCTTTCTTTTTTGTAAAAAATAAAAATATTTTCACAAAGAACACAGAGCTGAATCACAGAGACCATTGTTTAGGAACTGGGCTTTTGTGCGATTCTCTATCCACTCTGTGAAATCCCACAGTGTTACTCTGTGAAAAAGAGAGTCAAACTTTTTTGCTTTATGGTAATAAAGACTTTCACAAAGTACACAGATGAGACCATTGTATAGGAATTGGACTTTTGTATGACCCTCTTCCAACTCTGTGAAATTCCTCAGTGTTACTCTGTGAAATAAAAAGATTGTTTCTTCATGAAAGCCCTCAAAGTGACTCTGTGAAAGAATAATCTTTTTGATGTCAACCGGAGATTGTCTATTTTGATCCCAAAGGACTACGATCATGGATGCAAATATTATAACAGGCGAAATCATAGGAAGAGCCATAGAGGTACATAGAACATTAGGTCCAGGGCTTTTAGAATCAGCCTATGAAGAATGCTTGGCGTACGAGCTGAAAAACATGGGGTTGAAATTTAAGAGACAGCTTAAGCTGCCGATTGTTTATAAAGAATTAGAGCTTGATCACGGATATAAACTTGATCTGCTTGTTGAAGATAAAGTGATTGTTGAATTAAAATGTGTAGAAAGTTTTGCTAAAGTGCATTTTGCGCAAATACTGACGTACATGAAGTTGAGTGATTGTGATTTAGGATTGTTAATCAATTTTAATGTTACGGTGCTTAAGCATGGAATTAAAAGGTTTAAATTATAATAATGAAACATATAAATATATACATCTTGTTAGCTTGTACTATGGTGATCTTAGTCATGAGTTGTGAAGATCCCATAGATGTAACACTTGAAGATGGCGGTGTTCAACTCGTTGTTGACGCTTGGATTTCTAATTTACCAGAGGATCAAGTGATCACTCTTACATCATCACAGCAGTATTTTGACAGTAGTCAGCCTCCTGCAGTGACTGATGCTTCTGTAAGTATCCTAAGTAGTAGTGGAGAGGTGTTTTCATTTGAACATAGAGGCGAGGGAAGATATGTATGGACTTCTAATAATCAAACATTTGGAAGTGTAGGAGATGTCATGGAGTTGAAAGTCGACTATGAAAATTCTGTATATACTTCCAGTGCAACGATACTGAGAGTGCCAGTGATAGACTCTATAGGTTTTGAGTTTAGAGAGGATGAGATATTCTTAGACGATGGTTTGTATGCTCAGTTTTATTCAAGAGACCCTATGGGACTTGGAGATACTTATTGGATAAAGACATTTTATAATGGCGAATATCTCGACAAGTCTCAAGAGTTGAATATCGCTTATGACGCCGGCTTTGATGCAGGTACAGGTATTGATGGTTTGATTTTTATACCTCCGGTCAGAGAGTTCGTCAATAGACTTGATGAAGATCTGCTTTCGATTCCCTATGAGGTAGGAGATACTGTAAGAGTTGAGATTCATTCTATAAGCAATCAGGCTTTCAACTTTTTAGAAATAGCGAGAGATCAAATAAACAATGGAGACAATGGTATTTTCTCCATTCCCTTAGCTAATGCAAGAACTAACATCAATTCTGATGATGGTTCTCAAGTACTTGGGTTTTTCAATGTCGCTGCAGTGGAAAGTAAAGAGCGTATAGCAGGAGAGTAATTGACGTTTCGCGTTGTTTATCTTCTGACTATTGCGGGCTCAGCAGATCTGATTTCATATGATTGAAAAAGCTGGAAGACATACTTAAAAGCTTCGATCAATTTGCTGCCAAGGCCACAG
>CALHUZ010000023.1 GCA_938039305.1 uncultured Saprospiraceae bacterium | reverse complement strand
GTGGGGTATCGTCTACCACAGTTATTACAGTAGTACATGTGGTCTCTTGTCCATTCGTATCTTTTACATACCATTTTACTGTGCTAACTCCCACGGGATAGGCAAAGGTTAAGGTCGCACCAGGTGAACCCGGAATAGTTTCAAAACTTCCAGGCCGCGTAATATCCACCATGTATGAACTTGGCACCAAATCACAATTATCTGAAATGAATGGGTCTGTAAGAACTACTGTCTTAGAGCATAATCCAGCATCTACTGAGATAGTCTGGTTAGCAGGGCAAGGAGCAACTATGGGTGGAGCATTAACGACAGCAACACTTTCGCAGCCTGGCGCATTAGCAAGAATTGCTGTAGGAGCAGTAGCTTTATCAATTAAGTGGGTTGCCCAGCAGCAAACAGAAAGAATAGGGTTGTTGTTGATTTCTAAATAGTTGATAGTATTTACATTTTCAAATCCTTGGACATTGTTCAATGTGCTGCCATTAGAAATGATTTTGAGTTCAGTACAAGAAACCAGATTAGGAAATGAAATAATGGATACCAAGTTAGGATTTTGTCGAATCTCTATTGCACCAGTAGAAGTAATATTCTGGAAGGGATCTAATCCCGTTAAACTAATGTTATGTCCAATGAAGACACTTCCAACAGTTTGTAAACTCCAAGGTGTAGCACCCATAGTAGTAATAGAATTATTATTAATTATACTAAGTTCACCACCTATGGTCTGCAAATTTTCTAAACCTGTCAAATCTTCCAGGTTGTCGCAGTTTTGAATGATTAAGTCACCACCGATGTTAAGCAAATGTTGTAAACCGTTCAAACTTGTAAGATTGTCTGCATTGTCGATGATTAGACTACCTGTTACGTTAGACAGGTTTTCCCAGAAATCATCACCTAATTCCTCTAAGTCAGGAACGCCTCCTGTGATGGTTAGGTTACCATTTACTGTTGTATTAGGATAGGCATCAAACCACCCCCATGTTACGGGATCGCTGTTTATAATGACATCTTGCGCGCACGTTCGGTTGATCATGAAAAGGGTTACTATCAAAGTAACGAAGAATCGAAGTTTCCAAGCAGTGGTAAGGAATTGAGCACGCATTGTTTCAAGGTTTAATTTTCTAAGAAGTGTCTTCAAGTTATCTTCAGAGTTATGCAATTAGAAACAACATACTATTTAACATTTGTAATTACTGTAGTTACACGTAGGATTAGAGAGCACTTTCAAGTCTTTTTAAGAATCAATCCCCCCAATGGGTGATTTTGGGCAAAAACCTGACAAAAGAAATTGAACATAAAACCGATGTAGTCGCCTGCTCCTGAAGCAGTGCCAAGCGCATAGATGTGGGTTTCCTATAGGTTCCCAGCCTCAGTATGTAGCGCCGCTTGTTCAGACAAGGTGCTGAGAACGATCACACAGTAGCTGAGGCAGGTGCATTAGCATTATAAATTCCCACACTACATATTTTAATAAAGGGTAATCAGAATCTGGTTACCCTTTTTTTAAGCAATCAACCTACTCAAAGAATCCTCAATGATTCTTTTTCAATCCGTATGTCTCGCACAAATTCAAGAGTACGATTTAGACCATGATATAAATTAGTCTCTTCTCGACATTGTAAACTTCAGAATACGGCTTACCTTAGTTAAGTACACTGAAAATTATATTTAGCGAAAGCTAGTCCATATGAAGAGACGAAAGGCAATAGAGGCGATTACAATTGCAACTGGATATAGCATAGCACTCCCATCTTTCTCATCATGTAGTTCTGATAGCTACAAGCCAATTTTCTTTTCAAATAAAGATCTGTCTTTAGTTGACGAAATAAGCGAAACCATACTGCCTCGCACCAATGATGTACCCGGTGCCAAAGCAGCTAATGTTGCTAATTTTGTAGATACTTATATACATGCTTGCTCTACATCAGAACAACAAGAATTAATATCAGTTGGCCTCATTCAACTACAAGATGATTGCGACGATCAGTACAACAAGAACTTTCAAAATATTACTCCAAAGCAAAGAACCACATATCTCACAGCAATAGATCATCAAGCATCCCAAAGCACAACAGTACATTATTTCTCATTGCTAAAGAGCACCATACTTTTTGCATATTTCACTTCACAGGAAGGAGTCGAAAAAGCTCTTAACTATATTCCTGTTCCAGGAAAATATATAGGAGACTACCCGCTTAAAACTGATCAAAAAAACTGGGCTTTGTAAACTGACTCTATGATGCAAAAAAACAAAACCGACAGCAATACTTACGACGCTATAGTCATCGGTTCTGGCATCAGCGGAGGATGGGCTGCCAAAGAACTTTGTGAACAAGGACTTAAAACCATAGTCTTAGAAAGGGGGCGAGATGTACAGCACATAAAAGATTATCCCACTGCATTTAGCAATCCTTGGGACATGCCCCATCGTGGCCATGAAACGAGAAAAACCAAAGAAGAAAACCCTGTTGTTTCCAGGTGCTATGCCTTTGATGAGTCAACAGAACAATTCTTTGTAAAAGACACTGAGCAACCTTATATCCAAGAAAAGCCCTATGACTGGATCAGAGGCTATCAAGTCGGAGGAAAGTCACTGATCTGGGCAAGACAGACACAAAGATGGAGTCCATTTGAATTTCAAAAACCCAATCGAGATGGATATGGATTAGAATGGCCCATAGGGTACAATGACATTTCAAAATGGTACGATCACGTAGAGTCTTTTGTAGGGATAAGTGGAAACTATGATGGCCTAGACACACTACCTGATGGAGACTTTCTCCCTCCTTGGGAAATGAATAAAGTAGAGCAAGAAATTCAAAAGTCGATCATGTCCGCCTATGATGATAGACAAGTCATCATAGGCCGTTGTGCTCACCTTACTGAACCCAAAGCTGTACACCTTGAGCAAGGACGTGGGAAGTGTCAAGCACGTGATCTGTGCTACAGAGGTTGTCCATATGGCGCCTACTTCAGCTCAAACGCCTCTACCCTTCCAACGGCAAAAAAAACTGGCAACTTAACCTTAGCAACTAATGCAGTGGTTAAGTCTATCATTTACGACGATAAGAAAAAGAAAGCAACCGGAGTCAAAGTCATAGATAGACTGACTAAGGAAATTAGAATCTATTATGCTCGCATCATCTTCGTCAATGCAGCGACCGAGAATACTAATATCATCTTGCTTAATTCTAAGTCTGAGCGTTTTCCAAATGGATTGGGCAATGACAATGGGCTACTTGGAAAGTATATAGCATTTCATAACTATCGTGGATCTTTGACGGCTACTCGTCCTGGAAACTTGGATAGTTACTACTATGGTAGAAGGCCTACTTCTATCATGATGCCCAATTTTAAAAATGTGTATAGTAAGAATGAAGAATTTCTCGGAGGCTACATGACATTTTATACAGCAGCCAGAAAAAACTGGAATCGAAAAGTAGAAGGCCCACAGATAGGTGCAGATTATAAATCAGCATTGATGCGGCCTGGAGAATGGTCTATCTACATGATGATGCAAGGTGAGACGATACCTAAAATCACAAATCAACTTCGCATTAGCTCTGCACGAAAGGACGATTGGGGAGTACCTTTGCTGATTGCAGATGTCGCATATGATGACAACGATGAACAAGTTTTACAAGATTTTTTCAAAGAAGGTGAAGCGATGCTAAGTGTCGCAGGATGCGAAAATATAAAACGCCATGACAGCCATCAGGCGCCAGGTTTAGACATACATGTGATGGGTGGAGTCAGGATGGGCAAAGATCCTCAGACTTCATTATTGAACAAATGGAATCAACTGCACAGCTGTCCGAATGTATTTGTCACTGACGGTGCATGCATGACATCCACTGGCGTACAGAATCCTTCGCTCACATACATGGCTTTAACAGCGAGGGCTGCACAGTACGCATCTAATCAACTGAAGGATGGCTTATTATAATATCATCACCTCCTTGATTAGATCCAACTTGATTTGGATGCTCGCATTCATCATGTTGATCAGTTGTAATCAATTATTAGAAAAGCAAGTAATCGATGTAGTGGTCATAGGTGAAGGAACGAGCGCTACCTCAGCTGCTATACAATCAGCTAGAAGTGGTGCTAAGACAGTACTCATCAATCCTATTCCATGGCTGGGCGGTATGATGACTGCGGCCGGAGTAAGTGCTACAGATGGAAATCACAAACTACCTTCTGGACTTTGGGGTGAGATCCGTGACTCACTTAGGATGCATTATGGAGGAGCAGATGCTTTGTTTACAGGTTGGGTTAGCAACACTATGTTCGAACCCAAAGTCGGAGATTACTACTGGAAGCAAATAGTCAATAATGAAGATAACTTAACCGTCCATTACAATACTCGATTTGATAGTATTTCACGACAAGGAGATCTATGGAAGATCAGCTACTCCACTGATTCGATATCTAACCATGTGTATGCTAAAATTGTAATAGATGGAACTGACCT
>CALHUZ010000022.1 GCA_938039305.1 uncultured Saprospiraceae bacterium | reverse complement strand
GTCTTGTTTGTCGAATCCAGTATCTCCTCCATTATCTAATTGCTTAAAACCGTCAGCACTAAACTGCAGTGTCTCAACAAGGTATGATACATTGTCATGTGCATTTCCAATATTTGCGTGAAGCATCTTATAATTGTTGCTACCTGTTATGAAGTCAGCATGGCCGTTAAATTTTATAGGCAATGGAGTAGAGATCAGATTGATGGCGCCTCCTGTGGTATATGGTCCATACTTGATCTGACTGCTACCTTTAAGAATCTCAATCGCTTCCATCCTTCCTACTGTCGGGAAATAATAAGCAGCTGGCGCAGCATATGGTGCCGGAGCAGCAAGGATACCATCTTCCATGACTGTGATTTTTGAACTCCTTTCTGAACCCGTCGCTCTCAATCCTATATTTGGCCTCAAGCCATAGCCATCTTCTTCTTGGATATTGACGCCTGGGATATTTCTAAGTGTCCTATTGATATCAGTGTATGAGAATTTTTGAATTTCTTTCTGCCCTATGTAATGAGCAGACCCTAAACTATTTTTTACACCGGAAGCGCCGCCAGTCATGGTAACACTTTCGACTACGATATCAGGTAGATCGAATAATTTCTCTTTTATTGAAATATCTATATCCAAGCTGCTCACTAATTCAATAGTAGTTTGTGTCGTTATGAATCCAACACTACTTACTTCAGCGATGTATGTGCCACTTGCGATATCTTCAATAAAGAAATAGCCCTCTTGATCGCTTACAGTAGCGAGCTTGGTGTCTAATATTACCACGGTTGCTCCAACCAATGTTGATTGATCTGAGGTATTATATATATGACCACTTAAAGTGTGTTGGGCATTTAAACCTGTGAATAATACGCACAACGCAATTGCTAATCTATATCTCGTATCCTTGCTAAAGCTCATTTTTCTTTCCTTCATTTGCAAAAGCGAAGGTAAAAGGCGTCGCGGTCCTTAAGCGTCACGATAGTTGAGATATTGGTGTCGAAGAAGTAGGAGTGAACTACCTAAAATGGTTAGTTGCCTATACCAGAGAATATGATGGCATGGCTAAAGACTATCCTTGCTGAACGCAAATGGTAGAAGATCTTTAGCAGAATGAACCACCCAGACTGAGTCATTACCTCCGACTACATATATAGTTATGTCTTGACCAAAGCGTTGCTCCATCTCAAGTAGGACTTGACGACAACTACCACAAGGGAATGGTGGAGTCTCACCATCAGCTAATTTTTTAGCAGTGGCTACGGCTAAGTGAGTGATTTGATTATCTGGATATTGACTCGAAGAAGCATATAGTGCCACTCTTTCAGCACAAAGTCCAAGTGGATATACGGCGTTTTCTTGATTGTTACCTTTTACTATGGTCCCGTTGTCGAGCCTAATCGCAGACCCAACTTGAAAATTACTATATGGAGCATATGCATCAGCCATGGCTTCGATACTATCCTTGCATAATTGAATAGCGTTTGGATCATTCAGTTGATTATAATGCGTGTAGACCTCGATTGATCCAGAGTATGAGATAACTTTCATAGCGTATCGTAGATATACTTAACGCAATAAGCAATGCCGGAAGTACAGCTTTAATTTTGTGGGACAACTAAGTGTTCTCTTTATGAGATAGCAGATAAAATCTTCGTGTCAAAAGAATCGCTGAGACAGTAAGCCCTATGACCAGACCATACCACACACCCGCAGGTCCCATATTTAGTTGATTAGCACAGATGTAGCTAATGGGTATACCACAGACCCAATAAGCAAGGAAAGTGATGATCATGGGTATCTTGACATCTTGCATACCCCGCAGGACACCCAAAACCGCTACTTGTATACCATCTGATACTTGAAATACGGCAGCAACGATCAGGAGAGTCGATGCGATTTCTATGACTTCCAGATCATCTATATATATCAGAGGTATCACATGACGAAATACTATAAAGATCAATGCCGCGACTATCATGAAGATCGTGACTTGTATGATTGTAGCTGTACCTACTCTATATAATCCTTTCATATCGCGTTCTCCCAGTAGGTTACCAACTCTTATGGTGGCAGCTATACCAAGCCCCGTGCATATCAAGAAAGTCATGGAAGCCAGATTGATAGCTATCTGATGAGCCGCTTGAGGTACTTTTCCTAAAGTCCCCATGATTAATGCCGCTGCCGCAAATGCTGAAACTTCAAAGAACATCTGCATAGATGTTGGTATGCCTAATCCTAAAAGCTTTTTTGTAACTCCCTTTTGATAGGCGCTGTAATTCGCATTTCTAATGTCTTCCCACAAGTTCTTCCAGCGCATTAAGATGCCTATCATCATGATGATCATCATACCACGAGCTAATAATGTGCCTATAGCTGCACCTTTAACGCCTAATTCTGGAGCTCCGAACATACCATATATGAACATATAGTTGAAAAGGACATTGAAGACATTGCCTGTGAGCATAGCGATCATAGCAGGCTTTGTCTCACTCAGACCATCAGCATAGCACCTCAACGACTGAAATATCATCAATGGGACCATTGTCCAACCTGATATCTTTAAGTA
>CALHUZ010000021.1 GCA_938039305.1 uncultured Saprospiraceae bacterium | reverse complement strand
ACCCATCCCAGTTTTCAGGTATTCGCATCGTGTAAATGGGGATTCTACTTCTGAGATCTTGCAACCTATAGTTACACTATTCATATTGAGTATTCACAATCTAAATACTTCAATTATGACACCATCTAAAAGACTACATTTTTCAATTATTGCTTTTTCAATTTTAATGCTCTGCAGTTGTGGAGAAGAAGAAGTGATCGACTTCACCGGCGAGTACCGCTCTACTGCCTTAACCTTTACCGAATGCGATGATACTACCACGCTTCAAGACTATGTATGGGAAGCAGATGAGAAAAATAGATTTTGTGCCACAGTAGAAGACACGGAAGAGTGCTTTCGTCTCATTATCTATATAAATGCAGATGGCACCTATGAACGAATATTTATTGATGAAGTCATCAATGGAGCTTTCAATTTTAGTTCTCCTGATAAAACTGAAGGTACATACACTCCTATAGGATCTGAATTAGAATTATGTCCCACTGATGGGAGTAGTGGTTGTTACATCATGACATTAGATGCGAGTCGATCTAATCTGCTATGGGCAGTACAAGGAGAATCATGCGTACGTACTTATACTATATTAAAACAGTAATGCATGCTTAGCGCAAGACTACCAATCGCTATGCGCTTGGAGGCCTTGCGCTTTCCCGTATCATGTATTTAGGTATTCTTATCGTGTAAATAGGTATTCTACTATCAGACTTTTGTTTTCAACTTTCCATCATCTTATCTTCAAAAAAGATCATTAGTAATTGTTTCAGACTTGGTTTTCCAACTTGAATCGGTCAAGCTTGTCAGTCAATATTATAACAGACGCTTGGGCAGATCATAGGGCTAAAGATCTTAAAACTGCTGTCCGCGCCATCCGCTCTTTCTAATTTCGGAAAAACACTTAAATGAACCATCCTATGACAAGAACTATCACATCCATCTTCTTTCTGTTTATCTGCTACTTCGGTACTGCACAAGTTTATTGGAATGGTGGTGCCGGCAAGTGGTCAGTAGGTAGTAACTGGAGTACGGGAGTCATACCTACTAGTGCTGACTCAGTTGTTATAGATACTGAGGATGCTAGAGTATCTTTAGCTTCAGGTGATTATAAAATCAAGGCATTGTACTTAGGTTTTCGTTCAGAACTAACTATAGATAATAGTCAGATATTAAGGGTAGCAGGAGGAGCTGGTGATGCTGTCACTTCTCTTTCAGGCAAATTGCATGTAGATGGAACCTTAGATATCACTAGTGCAGCAAGAACTGGAATCATTCTTCATGCAAGAAACGAGTTTAATTTAGCTCTTCTCACTAATAGTGGATTAATACACATTGTGGGGTCTGCTGGTTCGGGTATTGTTTCTGGAGGAGGACGAATCATAAATGATGGAAAAATAATCTCAGAGAGCAATGGCTCTAGAGGCATATCAGTAGGTCATCCATCAAGTAATGACATTAATAATGATACAATCATCAGCAGAAACAATGGTGAAGGTGGAATAACCGTCAATTCGGGGCGGGTATTTGAAAACCATGGGGCCATTTTAATTGACAATAACTCCAATGGGCTTTTAGTAAATGGCTCTCTTCAAAATTATAATGAGATAAGAATATCAGATTCTGATAATCGTGGTCTTGCCGTTTTTCAAGCGGGATTCTATGAGAACGTTAGTCAGTCATCACTATTAGAAGTTAGAAAATCGCATACCGGTGCAATTGTCGCTCAGGATAGCGAAATCAAAAATAGTGGCATCTTCAATATAATCTCATCAGCTCACTTCGGACTTGAACTTCGAGACTGTTCATCATTCAAAACTTCCGGTTTTAATCAAGTAACCATCGACACCTCGCTCACAGGTATTGTTGCGTACGACGAGACAAGTGCTGACCTGACAGGAGTTAATCTAACGGTCAAAAACAGCAGTACATCTTCTGTTCGGCAATATGGCACAAGCTCTTTTAACTTTAGATCTTCATCAAGCTTGACTATACTTAGTACGGGCCTATCTGCATATCAATTATTTGATGAGTCGAGCTCTATATTCTATGGGAGCACAAGTATTCTTACTGATGATATCCTTGGCACAACCATCTTCTCTGTTGATGACAGCGCTAATCTCACAATTGAAAATACTGCAGAGGTGACTATAGGGTTGTAAGGAGTACTTTGATTGTTGTTTTTCAATCGCTAGCTCACTATTTAGTATCAGGACTGGCGCATTGAATGTGCGCTTACCCCTATGCGCAGATTGTAGCTACGCACCATATATAGTTCTTATCATCAACAAAACCCGAAGCTCACTAATCGCTATTACCCTTAACGATCTTCCTTGTTTAGGTGATAGAAAATGGTGTATTCTGAATACTCATTTGGTGTATCATGCATATATAGATCGTACGCCATCGTCGTAAGCTTCGAGGTCAGAGTCAGGTTCAGGCTTAGGGTTGAGGATGATAAAACGAATCACAGCTACTTTGAGACACTGTCTTTCCTATACATCCCAGCTAAACGAAGCATACCTTTGCCCAATATGGTTTCGAAGGCATTTTTAAAGTCGGTCTGGCTCTTAGCCTTCCCAGTGATTCTGACTAACCTACTCCAAGCAAGCATGACGGTTATAGATACCATCATGATCGGACGACTAGGCCCAGAAGCTCTATCCGCAGTAG
>CALHUZ010000020.1 GCA_938039305.1 uncultured Saprospiraceae bacterium | reverse complement strand
ATGGAAGTCGAGTGATTCAACATTCCTAACTGGAGGAACAACTAAGCCTGTAGGTGTAGATATGGCTATTGAAATATCCACGAAGTCATTATAGATTAACTCATTTCCATCGAGGATGGCATTCACTTGAGGCATCTCCATTAGTACTTGAGCACATGCTTTCGCAAATAGAGACATGAATCCAAGCTTGATACCGTGCTTAGCTACGAATACTTCCTGATACTTTTTACGTAGTGCCATGATGTTAGTCAAGTCTACTTCATTGAAGGTAGTCAGCATTGCAGATTCGTTCTTAGCTGCTACAAGATTAGCTGCTATAGTTCGTCTCATACGAGTCATCTTCTCTCTTCTTGTGCCTCTGCTAAAAGCAGCTATCGGTGCACTAGGCGTTGGTGCTGGCTTTGCGCTCTTTGATGAAGCACTCGCAGCGACTGCATCCGCTTTCGTGATTCTTCCGTCTTTACCACTACCGCTTACACTGGATGGGCTTATTCCTTTTTCAGAAAGTATTTTTCCTGCAGCAGGAGAAGGATGGCCTGTTGCATATGACTCTTTAGCAGCAGGGCTTGACTCTGCTTTTGCCTCTGGGGCTTTGGTTTCAGTAGGAGCAGCAGCTGCTGGCTTAGCAGGAGCAGGGACGCTCGTATCGATCTTTGCGACAAGAGCACCTATCTCTAAGTCATCGCCTTCAGAAGCGACATGAATTAACTTGCCAGACGCTTCTGCTGGAAATTCAAGAGTGGCCTTATCTGATTCAAATTCACAGATAGGTTCATCAAGATGGATGTAATCTCCGTTTCCTTTGATCCAAGTCGATAAAGTTACTTCTGATACAGATTCGCCGATGACAGGCACTTTCATTTCTACGATGCTCATACTTTTAGGTATTTGTCAAAATATTTTTAGACTACTCTAAATTATTCTTTACTTATGTAAATATCATTCGAATTATTGATATATGCCAAGTCGAAAGACCTATTAAATCAGTATAACGGACTTTTTTGCCAAGAACTCATGATTAATTACACCATATTGAGCTTGAGATCACTTAAATACTGAATATATTCCGCATCTTTTGACACTAAAATTAACACTCAGATGATCAGATATTGGACTGCGATTTTTTCATTGATATTATCCATCAATTTAAGCGCCCAAACAGTAGAGAAGGCTCCCGTTATTAGTGAAGGCGAAGGTCCGTTCAATCAATTGATAATAAGGGGTGCTACTCTAATCAATAGTACTGGAGCCCCACCTATGGGCCCCGTTGACATCGTCATCGAAAACAATGTCATCAAAGACATCAAGACTGTTGGCTATCCAGGCGTAGCAATAGATAGTGCCAAACGACCTCAGCTAAAACCTGGTGGACATGAGATAGATGCAGAAGGGCAGTATGTGCTTCCTGGTCTTATCGATATGCATGGACATATAGGAGGACGTTGGCAAGGGGCTGGAGGAGAATATGTCTTTAAGCTTTGGATGGCTCATGGTATCACTACAATTAGAGACCCGAGTTGTGGCAATGGCTTGGATTGGGTATTAGAGCACAAGCAATTGAGTGAGGAGAATACAATCACAGCTCCTCGGATACAAGCATATACTGCCTTTGGTATGGGAGAAATGGATCCAATAAGTACTCCAGAGCAAGCGAAACAATGGGTAAGGGATAATGCTGCAAAAGGTGCGGATGGTATCAAGTTTTTTGGATTGCCTCCAAAATTATTTGCAGCAGCGCTCGAAGAAAATAAAAGATTGGGAAAGAGATCCGCATGTCATCATGCACAATTAGAAGTAGCAAGATGGAATGTCTTGCACTCTGCAAGAGCAGGATTGACTTCTATGGAGCATTGGTATGGATTGCCAGAAGCCTTATTTGAAGATAGAACGATTCAGGATTATCCTCTTGATTATAATTATCAGAATGAGCAACATCGTTTTGGTGAAGCTGGCAGATTGTGGAAACAGGCTGCTGAGCCGCACTCAGAACATTGGAACAATGTCATGAATGAACTTATAGAGTTAGACTTCACCTTGGATCCAACTTTCAATATCTACGAAGCCAGTCGAGATCTACACCGTGCACGTAGAGCTGAATGGCATGAAGATTATACGCTGCCCAGTCTATGGCGCTTTTATCAGCCGAGTAAGATATCGCATGGATCATACTGGCACTTCTGGGGGACAGAAGAAGAGGTGGATTGGAGAAATAACTACCAGCTATGGATGGCCTTCATCAACGAGTATAAAAACCGAGGTGGCCGTGTGACAGCAGGTTCTGACTCAGGATTTATTTTCCAATTGTATGGCTTTGCATATATACGAGAATTAGAATTATTAAGAGAAGCAGGTTTTCATCCGCTTGAAGTCATTCGAGCTGCGACCTTAAATGGTGCAGAAGCACTTGGTATGGATGATGAGATAGGAAGCATCGAAGTAGGCAAAAAAGCGGATCTAATTATAATAGAAGAAAATCCACTGCAGAATTTAAAAGTGCTTTATGGCACAGGAGCCATAAAGCTCACCGAAGACAATGAAGTCATCCGAGCAGGTGGCGTAAAGTATACTATAAAAGATGGCATCATTTACGATGCTAAGCAATTATTAAAAGACGTTAAAAGTATTGTTGATGAAGCTAAGGGAGATGAAGGATTTGAAATATTACAACCTGGAATTAAAAGAAAAATTAAGCCTTAAGAATTGGATGAAGTTTGTTGATATGAATTTGAAATGTTTTTTAATAGCCTGTATCGTTTTTAGTGGAGGATTGTTGTCTGCTCAAGATACGGGCCCTGTAGCTGATAGAGATACAACTCCTGTTGTCGTTCCACCACCACCGCCTGCTAAGCCGATTAAAAAAGAGGATACTACACATATTGGAAACTTCTTCGAAGAACCTGTTACTCCAGATGAAGGGATCTTTGATATATATGAAGATGATGATAAGTTATACTTCGCTATACCTCAAGATCTTCTAAATACGGATATGCTTTTGGTCACAAGGATAGCTGAGATTCCTTCTAACCTAAGCCCGTATCTGAATGCTGGCTCGAAAATAGGAGAGCAAGTAGTGCAATGGCAGAAGAAGAAAAATAAGATACTCCTTCGAATCAGATCACATGCTAATACATCTGATGAATCGGATCCAATTCATCTTTCAGTCGAACGGAATAATTTTGAGCCTATCATAGCTGCTTTCAAAATTGAGACGTATAGCGAGGATTCAACTAAGATACTTATAGAAGCGACTTCTCTTTTTACAGATGACGTGAAGGCGTTGTCTGGGTTAAGAAGTTGGATACGTAAGAATTATAAATTCAAGTCGATCGATAAAAAGCGTTCGATGATTGAATCAGTGAAGAGCTATCCGATCAATCTTGAAGTGAAGCACATCATGACATACAATGTGGGTGAGCCGCCTTCTAAGTCTCAGACGGAGACTTTAAGTATGTTGATGAACCAATCCTTCATCTTACTTCCAAAAGATAAGATGAAACCAAGACTCTATGATGAAAGGGTAGGGTGGTTCACAGTGTCACAATATGACTATAGCTCTGAAGCGCTTAAGTCAGATAGAAAGACATATATCAGAAGGTGGAGATTAGAGCCTAAAGATCCAGAGGCGTATGCAAAGGGTAAGTTAGTTGAACCTATAAAGCAGATAGTATACTATCTGGATCCTGCGACGCCATTGAAGTGGAGAAAGTACTTCAAGCAAGGAATTGAAGATTGGAATGAGTGCTTTGAGTCTGCAGGTTTCAAAAATGCAATAGTTGCAAAAGATCCGCCCACGCCAGAAGAAGATCCTGAGTTTAGTCCAGAGGATGCTCGATACAGTGTAGTGCGATACGTAGCTTCGACTACGCGTAATGCTGTAGGTCCGAGCGTATCGGATCCGCGGACAGGAGAAATTTTAGAAAGTGATATCATCTGGTACCACAATCATCTGAGATCTTATCGTAATCGCTACTTACTTGAGACAGGCGCTGCTAATCCGAAAGCCAGAACGCTTGATACACCAGAAGAGGAAATAGGGGAAATGATGCGTCGTGTGATTTCTCATGAGATAGGACATGCATTAGGATTGCCCCACAATATGAAAGCCAGTAGTGCATATCCAGTAGACTCTTTGAGATCAGGAAGCTTCACACAGAAGTATGGTATCGCGACAACGATTATGGATTATGCGAGATACAATTATGTAGCACAACCTGGAGATGAAGGAATTAGATTCATCAGACAGCTTGGTCCTTATGATCACTATTCTATTGATTGGGGATATAGACATATCGATGGCGTTGATGAGCCAGAAGATGAACTTGCTACAACTCGAGGTTGGATAAATGCTAAGACAGAAGATCCTGTATATATGTTTGGAGGGCGAAATAGATATGACCCTGATTCGCAGACAGAATGTATCGGAGACGATAGCATGCAAGCAAGTGAATATGGCATAGCTAATCTCAAAAGAGTTACTCCCAATCTCATAAATTGGACTACTAAGAAAGGTGAGAACTATGCTGAGCTTGGAGAGTTATATGGTGAGCTTTTGTCTGTTTGGAAAAGATATATCAATCATGTGATCACCAATGTTGGAGGCATACATCAGACATTGAAGACGACAGATCAAGCAGGTCAAGTTTACAATTATGTCTCCCGTGATGATCAAGACAGAGCGTTAGACTTTATTGCTAATCAAGTGATAGAGACACCGACTTGGTTGATGCCAGAAGAAATTATTTCGCTTTTAGGTTATAGTGGTCGCGTAGACGCTATTTATGCTTTTCAATATGATGCTTTGAAAAGTGTATTGAGTGATAGACGTTTGTTTAGACTCTCTGAGGCTGAGGTTTTTGGTGCTGATGTGCCTACCGTAGTTGAAGTGATTGAAAAAGTGAGCAGTGCCGTTTTTGCATCTGGCCCGGATAGACCAAGAAGACAATTACAAAGGCAATTTGTAGAGCTGCTTATCTCAAAGACAGAGCCTGAAGCTTACGAGTTGATGAAGACGAGTGAGTTACCAGCTATATATAGAGTGCACTTACGGAAGTTGCAAACCGACTTAACACAAATGATCAGTGGATCAACAGGTGTTATGCAAGCACATTATGAAGATTTGAAGTATAGAATCGACTATGCTTTTGATAAGTAGTAAGAAGTGAAAGCACATGAAGAATGGTACTAAGTATAGGGATTAGTAGTAGATATGTATGATGGCAAAGTAATGTAGCTTTGCACCCCAATGAATAAAGGGATACTTTTCATTCTTGTTGCAACGCTCTCATTCGCCATTATGAATGCGCTCGTTAAATCATTGAGTGATCTACATCCGATTCAAGTGGTGTTTTTTAGAGCTATGGGAACCTTTGTTTTTATTTTTCCATACATGCTCTATCATAAAATATCTCTGCTAGGCAATAACCCAAAGCTGCTCAGCATGAGAGCAGTTACAGGGTTGATCTCTATTGCTACTTTTTTCATGGCTATCCATTTGATACCCTTGGGTTCGGCGATATCGATTAGATATATAGGTCCCATCTTTGGAGCTATCCTCGCTTATTACTTTTTGAAAGAGCAAGTCAATCGATGGCAATGGTTTAGTTTTCTAATTGCATTTGCTGGAGTAATTATTTTAAAAGGTTTTGACTTGCGTGTTAGTTATTGGGGTTTGTTTCTTTCGCTTACTTCTGCATTTTTTCTGGGTATTGTTTTCGTCCTCATTCGTTATTTAGCAACGAAAGAGCACTACTTAACGATTATCAATTACTTTATGGTGATTTCTATCCTTGGGAGTTTTGCTTTTATCCAATTTTGGCGTTGGCCCATCCAAGATGAATGGTATGCTGTTCTCTCGATTGGTGTCTTTGGTTTGATAGGTCAAGTGTTCATGACAAGAGCTTTTTCATTGGAACAGGCTTCTGTGCTTGCTCCCTTCAAATACATGGAGATCGTCTATGCCTTAATTATGGGGTTGGCATTCTTTGGCGAAGGTTATACGCTCTTTTCATTTGCTGGCATCGTTTTGATCATCACTGGTATGATCCTCAATGTGTCACTTAAGAAAGCCAAGAGCTGATTAGGTAAAGTGACACCTATTAGTATTTGCTATGGCCTATCACTCTCGTAAATACTACCCATGTGGGTAGGGGAATCTTATCTACTATCATTAATCTTTGGATGGTTAAGTCAGTTACACAATTTAGTAGTTTGGCACTTTGTGAGATCAAAGAACATTAATCTTTTTTAGAGGCCAACAGTGTTAGGCTGATTTTATATCTTATGCACATCTGATAACTATTAGCATAACTTTATGTATACAATCTGTTTTCTAATTGTAAGTCTTATATATGTCATTAGCTAGTTACGTCAATACTGTATTTGTAGTTAGATGGTTTATAATTCTAATTGTGACTTTTATGAATTTGAGTGTCATCACAAATGCTCAAGATACCTTTGCTCGAAATAGTCTTCTACAAAAGTTATCGGAGGGAGAGACTGACTCTATCAAAGCTGATGCTGCTATTTCTATAGCAGGTTCATATGAAGAGCTCAATATCGACTCTGCAATGCATTATTTAGAGACAGCCGCAACATTGATGGATACCGCTCAGATTAATATTTTGAGTGCGAAGTATTTTCTTATGATCAGTAAGATCATGCGCATAGATGGTAAAACAGCTGAGGCACTTTACTTCGGACAAAAAGCGATAGAAAAAAATGCTAACAATCATGACCCGACTTTGTATGGCTTCATTTCTATTGCCATTGCAGAAGCATACCATCGATCTACAGACTATGAATCTGCTCTCAACTATGGATTGGAAGGTGCCAAAATTGGAGAATCTATTGTCGATTCTACACTGATTGCAGCATCTTTGAATATACGTGGGAATATCATGCGTGAAACCAATCGTCTTGATGAAGCGAGGAGTTTGTTTCAGAAGCACTATAAAATCCTAATGGCACTTGGTCAAGAAGAGGCCACTGCACGAAGTCTTACTAATATTGGAATTACTCATGCCATTCAAAAGGATCACTCCAAAGCTTACCCTTACTATAGGAGGGCCATTGGAATTGCAAAGAAGTATGACAATGACTATCTAATAGCCTTTCCAGCAGGTAGCATGGGTCAGACCTTTAGCGAAGAGAATAAAGTTGATTCAGCAATCTTTTATTTGAATTTGGCTATAGAAGGATTTTCGAATACCAATAATGTCTTCGGAGAATTATTTACTATCAATCAGTTAGGTAGCCTACACAACAAAAACGAAAATTATAATCTAACTTTAAAAACACTTCTTCCTGCATATGAACGATCAAAAGAATTATCAACAACTAATTTAACAGACGGGCTCGTAAGAGGGATTAGCACCGCGTACGAAAATTTAGGTAACTACAAGTTAGCTTACGAATACCAACAAATACATATAGCACTTAAAGACACAATGATCAATGAGCAAGTTGTGAATGCAGTCAATAATGCTGAAGCAAAGTATAAAAACGAAAAAAAGCAATTAGAGATCGAAAGATTATCCCTGCAAGATGAACTTAATAATGTGCGTATTAATCGCCAGCGTTTAGCGCTTGGAGGACTTGTAGTGGGTATAGGTTCCCTTGCTTTTTTATTATTTCGATTATTTGGAAAGAACAAAGAAATTATAATTCGGAACAAGATCATTTCCAAAGCGAATAATGAAAAAGAAGTACTCCTTAAGGAGATTCATCATAGAGTTAAAAACAATCTTCAAGTTATCTCATCCTTACTGGGTATACAGTCACGGGAAGTCACAGACCTTAAGGCCAAAGAGGCTATACAAGAAGGAAGACGCAGGGTACATAGTATGTCTTTGATACATCAAAACTTGTATAAGAAGGATAATCTCACAGGCATAGAGATGATAGACTATATGAAAAAACTGGGTACTAGTATTAACAGCTCATATAGTCTACAACCAGGACAAGTAGCATTACAATATGACATAGATGATATTACCCTCGATGTTGAAAGTGTAGTGCCTATTGGCCTCATCACCAACGAACTGCTAACTAATTCACTGAAGTATGCATTTCCTGACGAAAGGAAAGGAATCATCAAAATCAACCTAAAGAAACAAGTCGATCATTTGTTATTATCAATCGCTGATGATGGCATAGGTCTTAACATAAATCAACTCCATCTCAAAAAAGAAAGTTTTGGTCATTCGTTGATCAGAGCATTTAGAAAAAAGTTAGATGCTACTATAGAAATTAATGGCGACAATGGTACTGAGGTGATTATAAAAATTCGTAGTTACAAGATGTTCAGTTGATATAGAAGGTCTTACTGTGAAGGTGACTATTATCAACCTTCTTTAGTGCTAAAGTAGTAGGTCACCTTAGTGAGCCATTTACTTACATCTTTTTCAACTGTAGGATCAGTTACATATTCTTCTATGATAGGAGGATCTTGTAGATAGCCTCTATCCTTCATGTATTTGCGGATAGCGTTATGGCCTGTTATAGTTTGATTATAATCACCATAGAAATCCAAAGTGATCGCACGTCTATTCGATATAGAATATGAGTTGCTTCCTTCGATTGATATTGGGTTGGCTACAGGGATGCCTGCTGCCATATCAGTAGTACTTCCGTTGCCTTCTATATTTTTAAAAAACAATCCACATGGCATGCCTGACATCTCTTGACCTGCATTTTGAACTTTTAGAAAGATTGCACCAAGATTCGTGGCATAAAATTGTTGGATGTTGGCTGTCTCTACTTCTTGACGATTCATAATGAAGTGTCGCTCAGGCATGTCTACTTCTTTGATAGCATATCCATCATAGCTACCAGAGGCTCTTTCTTCAGCTAATTCCTTTAAGTTGATCAATCCTGTTTTATAATTCGTGCTCATTTCTTTTTTCATGCCAGAGACCATAGCGTACCCTCTCAACCAAAAAGGAAGGGGAGTGCCTTCAAATGACCAAGAGATATCATGGGCAGTTCCAGATTTTCTAATGTTCATTTCTGTGAAATTGTCACCTTCACTTCCTTCAAAGTTTAATACACTACGTACGCTTTGATTCGGGATTGATTTTGTAATTGTTTGAGTTCCATTACCAGAAGCATCGCTCTTCCAAGAACTTGAAGCACCGACACCGCTTTTTATATTATTGTATGTGCTGACCATCGTTGAGTCCTGCCGTGACCAAGCATTCCATAGTACGCTTTCCTCGAGGTTGTTTATCATAGAGAATATAACTGGAGCAGGAGCATTGATAGTGATCGACTCCGAAACATTTAAATCTTTAGGGCCTAAGAATGATAGGACAACTCCAATAAGTATGAGGCCTGCAAGAATGAATAATGGATACTTTAGATACTTCATGGAAGTAGATTTTATAATTTAAGAAGTGCGCTTTGATTTATACCATTTCGCAAGGACGATTAAGGTTATGGTAAATGCAATGATCCCTATAAGTGCATAAACAGAGTTTAGCGTATTACGATAGACGGCAAGCAAAACGATAATCAAGAGAAATATAGTCGGTACTTCATTGAACAAGCGTGTGTTGAATGAAGTCATGACGCGTTCACCTTTAGCCAGTTTTTTCATCATCGTTTTGCACGAACCCTGATATCCCGACAATAAGAAAACGAAAAGAAGTTTTGCATGAAGCCAAGTGTTAGCCTTGAACCATGCCATTCCTTGAGCGTCGATATAAGCTGCTATCATGAGACAGCCAAATATCCATGTGAGCACCATGCCTGGTGTACAGATGATCCTATAGACGCGAGATTCTATGATCTTATACTGGTTGATCAGGATGTCTTGATCGGGCTGCGGTTTGTCAAAAGCCTCAACATGGTAGACGAATATTCGAACCAATAAAAACATACCTCCAAACCAGCCTACTGCTGCGATGATATGTATACTCTTGAATAATAGTAGATATTCTATCATGATTGTCTTTGGACAAAAGTAAAGAAGCCCTCTGCAAGATGCAAAAGGCTTCTGAGGTTTACTATTTTAATTGCTTGTCATTCGTTTATATCGAAGACGAAACATTTTTATTTTCTTCTAAATAGATTCTTCAATAGACTGAACCCAATACGAGCTGCATCATCTTTTATGCTACCATCTCCATCTCTATCGAGAAATGAAGTGAGCAGGTCAGATTGAGGTGTCTTCTTTCTGGCTGTTGCCGCTGAGTTATTCAGGATGTTTCCTAACCCACTCATGTCAAGGCCTTGGCTTCTCTTTTGCTTACCTAGCATGCCAAGTACGATAGGTGCTAATTTAGCTAACAGACTTGATGATTGATTGCTGTTAAGACCGCTCATTTTCGTGAGCGAATCGATAGCACTACTTTTCTGACCTCCAAGTATGTGGCCTAAGATGCCATCACCATTGCCAGCTTTAGTCTGGTTAATCGGTGATGAACCATTTACAAAACCAACGACATCATCAAGGATGCTTCCATCGTGATCTCTGTCCAGAGCAGTGCCTAAAGCACTTGCTCCTTGAGGGTTTTTAGCATTTTTTGCAAGAGCATTCATCAAGATTGACATAGCACCTTGAACTCCATTTGAAGTCTGTTGAGGGCTCGCTCCTCCCATTTGATTAGTTAAAGCCCCTACAAGTGATTCTCCTACTTGTGACTGAAGCATGTCAAATAAATCTGCCATTACATTAAAGTTTTCTGTGATTTAAAAAATGTCCTATTTGTGGTATGAATTTTGTCTTTTACAGACTACCACCTAAAGTTTGAGACAATGATAAATTCTGTTAAAACCAGTTTTACATGGTTCTGTGTTTCTATATTTTGCATTGCATCTATACAAGCTAATGCAAATACACCAGCCTATATTCAGCAATATAAAACAATTGTCTTAAACGAAATGTCCCGAGTGGGCATCCCCGCGAGCATCAAGATGGCACAGGCCATTCTCGAATCAGGAAGCGGGAAAAGCACCCTTGCCAAGCAGTCCAATAATCACTTTGGAATTAAGTGTGGCAGTAGCTGGACTGGTGAAGAAGTTTATCGCCATGATGACGACTATAAGAATGGTCTTTTAGTGAGAAGCTGCTTTAGAGCTTATGACGATCCAGCTTTATCATTTATAGCACACTCTGATTTTCTCACAGACAATCGACGTTATGGCTTTCTTTTTGACCTTGACATATATGACTACAAGGCCTGGGCAAACGGGCTAAGACAAGCTGGTTATGCCACGGACCCTAATTACCCAAAGAAGTTAATAGATCTTATCGAAAAGTATGACTTGCACTTACTTGACACAACAGCTCCAACCGAAGAACAAGACTTTTTTGTTGTCGTGGACAGACCTGAAAATAATGAAGGTGAGATCATTGAGGTAAGCGATCAACCGACAACAAGCACGGCTGATCCAAATGTAATAGCGACAAATTCATCAAGAGGTGAACGCAATGGAGTTAGAGCCCAAAATGCTTCCAGAGACGGATTCTACATCTTTAAAGATGGAGATACTATGAAGGATGTTGCAGCAAGCCATCGATTAGCCCTTAAAGAACTTTATTTCCGTAATAGACTCCCTTATGGATCACAACCTAAGGCAGGTGAGGAGATTGCAATAA
>CALHUZ010000019.1 GCA_938039305.1 uncultured Saprospiraceae bacterium | reverse complement strand
TGTCAGATATCGAGGGGCTTAAGCAACAGGATATTGCCAAGAAACTTACTCAAAGTCTGACGGCTACCAAAAGCCAAATTCAAAGAGGTCGAAAATTACTCAAAACAGAGATTCATTCCTGTTTTCATGTAAAGGAGTGCGAAACATCAGGTCTAATAGATTTTGATGTAAAGCAAAGTTGCATTACGCTCCAGAAAATTATAGACGAAAAAAATTAAATCTTGCGTCTTTCTTGAGGCTATTCAGTCTTGGTGTAAATATTTCTAATCAATAAATTTCACCAGATATGAATAACTTATTAAAAATCAGCGCTTTAGCACTTGCATTCCTACTTATGGGATCAGGGCTTTTTGGTCAAAGTACCCAAGATGCCCTTCCTTTAGTCCAACCTATTGAACCCGCAGAAAATCATTATCAAGAGCTTCAGCTTTTAGATGAATCTAAAAGAGAGGAGTTCAGTTGGATGGATGCCATATCTTATCCATCCGATCTTTACTTAGATAACGCGATTCTTTTTGCAATGGCAAAACCAATCTACTTGACGTCATCTCAAGTCGATTTTATAAAAAAATCTGTTGCGTTCCCAGCTAATAGTTCAATCCAAACAAGAGCGGAATTAGACTTCTTGCTTGAGATACAAGAAAAACGTACGCCACAACAAGTCAAACGAGTAATGGATATTGGGGATGTCGGGTATTGGCCTGAAGCCAATTATTTGTCTTCGCACCAATTGTATGAAAAGAATTTGGAGTACTTGTTTTTTGAAGCAGTCGAAATTATTGGAGAAAAATGTACTGCAGAAAACTATCCGCTTACTTCTCAACTTTTGCAAAATGTAATTATGGACATGAGAATCATGGAGTTCTCTGTGAAGTTTCATTTATTGCGAGCAAGACCCTATCAATTGGAGCCTAACTTAGAGCCTTTGAAAAAAATTGAATCCCCTTCATTCGCAAGTGGGCATACACTTTGGGCCTATATTCAAGCTTATACATTTAGTGAGCTTATACCCCAAGAAAGAGAAGCATTTCTTGAGTTGGCCTACGAAATAGGCTTTTCAAGAGAGATTATGGGTGTTCACTATCCTAGTGACGAAGAGGTGGCACGCCAGATAGCACATAGAATGTTCTTTTTGATGTTGCATACGGACAAATTTCAACAAGACTTGCAAGCTGCAAAATCTGAATGGTAGTAAGGAGCATGTAGATTGCATATATCCGAGCATCCAAATAGTCAAAACAAGGCTAATGTTTAGCAATTTATATCAAGATTTTCAGGTGCCATGAAAACATCTTTGCTCTCATTATTTAACTAAACACGGTAAAGGTGAAAAATTCTATTCAAGTAAAATCTATTGGGACAATTCAAGCAGAAAGAGGCATTTTTTCAATACTAATTCACGAAGACTACAGAAGTGGTTTGACTAATATTAATGGTTTTAGTCATTTACAAATAGTATGGTGGGGTAATTTATTTGACAAGGTTGAACACCGAAAAATGCTAATAAACAAGAAGCCATATAAAAACAGTCCAGCGAAGCTTGGCGTATTTGCTACTCGATCTCAGTTTAGACCCAATCCAATACTGATCACAACTATATATGTAGATCGGATAGACTTGGAAAAAGGGATCATTTATACACCATACATAGACGCAGAGAATGGAACACCGCTTTTAGACATTAAACCATATCACAAATACCAAAACGTAGTAAATTGTGAAGTCCCAACTTGGTGTAGCCATTGGCCTGATAGCTATGAAGAATCTGCTAAATTTAATTGGGAAGGAGAATTTAATTTTTAATATTACCTTATAGAGAAATGACTAATAGAGAGAACATTTTACGGAGCATACAGCACATTGAGGCAAGCTTAAAAACGGATATAAGTGTTTCTGATATGGCGCAAGAGGCTTGCTGTTCTCTCTATCATTTTCTAAGGTTGTTTAAAAGTATTACTGATTCTTCTCCCAAAAAGTATCTGCTTAAGCGCCGTCTTACTGAAAGTATTTCTGAACTTCGGAATTCAAAGAAGAAAATATCGTCAATTGCATATGAATTCCAGTTTAGCAGTAATGAAGTATTCACTCGTGCATTCAAGAAGCAGTTTGATGTTTCTCCTTCTGAAGTCAGAAGAGGAAAAATAATACCAGGGCATTTAGTCACAAGGCAAATAAGTGAAGAATATATTTTCCAATCAAAAAAAGCAAGGAATCATTCACCTGAGGTGGTTAAGTTGCCTGAAAAGGTAATAGTGGGTTCATCGTATTTTATTTCTGGAGATTTAAGGAAGCTGGATTTAACTAAGCATTGGAAGGCATTTTTGAAAATGATTGACTCCATCGATAATAAGGTCACACCTGTACACAGTTACCAAATTCAATTTTGGTCAGAAAATCAAATATTAGAAGGGATGCATTTTTTCTTAGGTGTAGAAGTGGCCTCCATGAAAGGTATATCGCCTGAGTTCGTAGTAAAAGTTATTCCGAAAGGAAAGTATCTAAAGTTTATCCATTCTGGTTTGTCAAGGAATGTTGGATTTACTTATCGCTATATATATGATGAATTTCTCCCAGACACCGATTTTCAACTATCTCAGCCTTTTAACTTTGAATACTACGGAGACGACTATGAATCTGCAGAAAATGACAGCTCTGAGAGCTATATTTTTATTCCAGTAAAATGAAGATTTATGCCAAGCGATGAAGCGCATCGCATCAAGGCTTTGGTCTATTAGTTTTATGCCTTGGCGTATGAGTAAAATGCCATGATTAATAATGCCAATGAGACCATGTGCCAAACGCTCAACAAGACTGCTTTGTCTATAGGTTCAAGTTCACTTGCCAGAATGGCAACAACATGATCGACTTGGCCTTCTGTGAGATGTAATATCGTTGTGAAAGCTATGATAACTCCTGTTATGGGTATAGGAATGTTCTTTGTGTTGGAGTAGGGGAGCCGGCATGTATTGCGTTTGCGCTATGTAGCTAAACCTATCATAACCGTTAGCCACAAGATGAAAACCGCAAGAATGGAACATTAACTGAATATATCAACATATAGTTTTGTACCAACAGAAAAAGCAAAATTATGATATTCAGAAAAAGCAATGAGACAATTTCAGCAGACTTTCCTTTCCAATCCAAGTACATAGATATATTGGACTCCAATCTTCATTATGTTGATGAAGGAGCAGGAACAACATTTCTATTCTTACACGGCAATCCTACGTCTTCCTATTTATGGCGAAATATTATACCATTTGTATCTGAAGGCAATCGTGCCATTGCTGTTGATTTGATAGGTATGGGGAAATCAGGGAAGCCTGATATCGCATACAAAATGGCTAACCACTGCGAGTATATTGAAGCATTCATTAAAGCATTAGAACTAAAAAATATTGTGTTAGTCTTGCACGATTGGGGAAGTTTTATTGGGCTGAAATATGCTATGGAAAATGAAAGCAACATAAAAGGTATAGTTCTAATGGAAGGAATCTTAAGACCATGGGAAAGTTGGGAGACAATACCTGTTGTTACCAGACGCATGTTCAAAAAGTTCTTTGACGAAACCGAAGGACCCAAAGTGATTTATGACGACAATTTCTTCATAGAAAGAGCATTGCCATACTTAACTAAAAGGAAATTGTCAAAAGTCGAAATGGACAACTACAGAAAACCATTTTTGGATAAGCCATCAAGAAAACCTATGCTGGTTTTTCCGAGAGAGTTGCCAATTGCAGGAGAGAATCCTGAAAATGCAAGAATCATAAATGACTACAACAAGTGGCTTTCCTTTACAGATGTTCCTTTTCATATTCTTTGGGCAAAACCTGGTTCGTTATTTCGAAAAGAGTATATTCCTATTATGAGAAAGGAATTTCCTAATATGACGGATAAATGTGTTGGCAAAAGCAAGCACTATCTTCAAGAAGATGTTCCAAATGAAATCGGAACAGCAATAGTAGAATGGTTTGACCAAATAGGATGAGAAGCTACATAGAGAACATAAATATTGTGCTATCCTACATAGATGCGCATTTAGATGAAGAGCATAGTTTAGAAAAGCTCTCTGAAAAAGCGCATCTATCTAAATTTCATTTTCACAGAATTATGAAAGCCTATTTGAGCGAATCATTGGGTAGTTATATTAATCGGATTAGGATGGAAACGGCGATTAAGTTGATACGATATTCTAACCAGCCCATAAAAGAGATAGGTTATAATATCGGATATAATACACCAGCTGCCTTTAACAAAGCATTTAAGAAATTATTCAATACCACACCATTGAACGTTAGAAAGCAAGGCTTCATTAAACCTGAGGGCGAAATTAAAAAAGATGCTATACGATTTGAGTTTCTTGTCACAGAAAAAACTTTTCCACCTACAGATGTCATCTATCAGCAGTCCAGAGGAGCTATCGGAGGAAAGGAAACATCTGATAGCTGGGATGATTTTTTTTATAAAGCAAATGATAAGGGGCTAATAGATTTCGAAACTAAGTTTTATGGAATCAATTGGGATGATCCTGAGATTACTGTGATATCTAAGGTTAGATATGATGCTTGTATCTCAGTCAATACATCGCAGGTTGATTCATTCTCTGTCCGAACTATTGCAGGAGGGAAGCATTTATGTTTTTTATACAAGGGTGATTACCAAAAGTTAGGTGAGGTCTACGATTGTATTTTTAGAGAGTGGATTATTAAAAAAGACATAGAGCTAAGAGAGGTCCCTGTTTTTGAGCAATACATTAATAATAAGGAAATAACGGCAAAGGAAAATTTGCTAACAGAAATATTCATCCCGATAATGTAACAATATGCAGTACGACAAGGATTTAGAATCTGATCACAGAGAATTGTTTCTGAGAGCCAGGAAGTTTTTATTATCTTTTGATGGTATAATCGAAACCAAAAAGACAAAAATTACAACCTATTCAAATGAAAAGGGTGGGATATGTCATATGCGAACCATGCCATATGGAATAGATTTCGGATTCCTAAAAGGTGCGAAAATGAAGGATGATTTAGGACTGTTAACAGGCAAAGGAAAATCTATTAGAGTTTTACCTCAAAAAGAGTTGAATAAAAAAGCTGTTGAATATTACATAAAGCAATCTATCGAACTAAATTCAAATAAATAGTTGACCTATAATGAAATCATAGAATGTCTTTATGACTTGAAAGATGCCGATAAGGTGATTTTTAAAGAAAAGAAGTTTGGTGTAGTAGCAAACAACTCATTGGGTATCTACCACAAGGAACTCAAAATGATAGCCAAAGAGATTGGGCTAGATAATGAACTTGCTCTACAGCTTTTCGATAGCGGCATTTACGAAGGGCGACTTTTGTGTAGCAAAATGTATAAACCCAATGATGTTACTGAACCACTAATGGAAAAATGGGTTAAGACGTTTGAAAATTGGGAAATCTGTGACAGCTTCAGTATGGGGCTTTTTTCTAAGAGCAAATTTGCAATGGCCAAAATTTTGGAATGGACTAAAAGAAAACCGGAATTCCAAAAGAGAGCGGGATTTGCAACATTGGCTTCATATTGTATGGCAGATAAAACTTCCGAAAACGAACTCTTCGAACAATTCTTGCCAATAATAAAGCGAGAGGCGATTGATGATAGAATATATGTGAAGAAAGCAGTTAATTGGGCATTGCGAAATATCGGGAAAAGGAACATTGACTTAAACAAAAGAGCAATAGAGACCGCCAATGAAATA
>CALHUZ010000018.1 GCA_938039305.1 uncultured Saprospiraceae bacterium | reverse complement strand
GAAGCACCGCTGGGAGAAAATGGTTCTTTCATGGTAGCTGGTAGGCGCTCATATATTGATGTCGTAGGAAAAGCTGTACAAGCCATTAGAGGAAAGGGAAATGAGAACTCTGATGAATTCTTTTTTTATGATCTTAATGCGAAGGCAAACTATAGATTCGATGATAACAATAGGCTATTTCTATCTGGTTATTTTGGAAGAGATGTTCTTGGTTTTGAAGATGTCGACAATGATGCAAGATTTAGAGTAGAGTGGGGCAATACTACAGCTACGGCAAGGTGGAACCATCTCTTTTCACCAAAGTTGTTTTCTAATCTGACATATTACTACAGTAACTATAATTACTTCTTAGATTTTGAAGAAGAAGTTTCTCGATTTAAGTGGGCTTCAAATCTTAGAGAACACAGTGTTAAGCTTGATTTTGGATCTTATGTGAATCCTTCCAATACTGTAAGGTTTGGAGTACATGCCATCCATCATAGTCTTTCACCTGGAGCAATAGAGTCATTTGAAAGTGGTGATATCGTGGAAGAGTTTAATATTCAGAAGAATAAGTCGCTTGAGACTGCATTTTACTTGAGTAATGAGCAAATTATCAATGACCAAATAAAAGTTGATTATGGAATAAGGGTATCTGTGCTTAATAATCTTGGACCGCAAAAAGTATTTCAATTAGACGATGTTTATAATATCTCCGATACAATTAATCATCTATCTGGAATTTATAATACTTACTGGAACCTCGAACCGAGACTGTCTTTAAGATATAAATTGAATTCTTCAAGCTCTATCAAAGCAAGCTATAACCGTACGGCTCAGTATATCCAATTGGCTTCCAATGGTAATTCATCAACACCTTTCGACATTTGGTTTTCTAGCAGCCAGCAGGTAAGGCCACAACTAGCAGATCAAATTGCTTTAGGGTACTTTAAAAATATAGCGAATAATAGTATTGAGCTCTCTGCAGAGATTTATCATAAAAAGTTTATCAATTCTATTGATTTTAAAGATCATGCTAACCTTCTGTTAAACGATAACCTTGAAGCGGAATTACGTATTGGAGAGGCGAGATCATATGGTTTTGAGTTAATGGCGAAGAAAAATAAAGGTAGATTAACAGGTTGGATAAGCTACACTTATTCAAAAGCTGAGAAAAGAATTGCAACTGTAAATAATGAAAACTGGTATAATGCTAAGTATGATAAACCACACGATCTTTCCATAGTAGCCTCCTATGAACTAAATGAAAGAATTAGCTTGGGTAGTAGCTTTGTATATTCCACAGGAAGTGCTGTGACATTTCCGACAGGCAAATACCATTTTAATGGAGTAGCTGTTCCTGTATATTCTGAAAGGAACGCCGCTCGTCTTCCAGATTATCATAGATTGGATTTCTCACTTACGCTTAAGTCTAAAAAGAATAAGTCAAGAAGACTTCAAACAGAAACCGTCTTCAGCATATACAATGCTTATAATCGAAAAAATGCATTTAGCATAAACTTTAAGCAGGATGAGGCACGTCCCGATGTGACCATTGCAGAGAAGAGGTCCATATTTTCAATAGTGCCTGCAGCTACTTTTAACGTTAAATTTTAATCAGATGAAACACTTATTTATAATATTTATTTCAGTTATTTTCTTTTCAAGCTGTTTTATTGATCAGATAGAATTAGATCTTAACGATGACAATGAAAAGGTCGTAATCTTAGCATGGATCACAGACTTGAATGAACCGCAATTTGTAAAAATCTCCAAGACAGTAAATTATCTCGGCAACTTACCAGAGGTATTTGTTTCTGATGCGTCAGTAGTTATAAGCGATAGTGAGCGATCTTATACGCTTGAAGAAAGAAAGAGTGGTCACTACTATTTGCCTTTAGATTGGACAGCTAGAATAGGTGACACATATTCTCTTGAAGTGTTCTATGATGATAAAGAATACACGTCAAGCTATGTGATGAACTCTTGCCCTGAAATAGAAAATGCTATTTATGAACAGTATAATATAGATGAAGATACGGATAGCATTCCCACTTATGAGACGGTTTTTGGATTTCAAGAAACACCAGGAGAAGGTGATGCTTACTTTGCGGTAGATTACCTCAAAGGCACAATGGCTGGTGACTCTCTTGATAATGGAGGTTTCGCTGATGATGAGTTTGTAGATGGAGAGTTCTTTGATGATATTAGATTAAGTGAAGACGACAGATTATTTAGAAGAGGAGATGTAGCTGTCATTGAGCTATTTTCAATCGGTAAAGAGGCGGCGGATTTTCTTTTCGATATAAGAGCTGAGACATTTAGAGGCGGACCTTTTGACCCTCCACCTGCAAATGTTCGAACGAATATAAGCGGAGGTGCACTAGGATTCTTTATAGCCTCAGGTGCTCAACAAATAGAACTTAAGATAGAATGATAAGATCACTATTGAATTAGTGAGCTTCTAACCAGTTCTCACCAATTCCTGCTTCGACTAGTATGGGCACTTTCAAATCTGGAAGTGCCATTCTCATCATTTCTTCAACTAACGGTTTTAGATCATCTAACTCCGAGCGAAGCACATCGAAGACTAATTCATCATGTACTTGTAGAATCATTTTGGACTTGAACTTCGCTTTGATCATTTCTCTTTCGAGATTGATCATTGCTATTTTAATCATGTCAGCTGCCGTACCTTGTATCGGAGTATTGATAGCCATACGCTCCGCGTTGCTGCGGGCTAAACTATTTCGTGAATTGATATCTCTTAATGATCTTTTGCGACCTATTAATGTAGTCACGTAGCCTTTGTCTCTTGCAAATTCTACAGTCTCATCCATGTACTTCTTTAGTCCCTTGTACTGAGCGAAGTAGTTTTCAATAAGCTCCTTAGCCTCTCCTCTTGGGATACCAAGTTGTCTAGATAAGTTAGTGGCACCTGCACCATAGATGATACTGAAGTTTACGGTTTTAGCATTCCTTCTTTGATCGGCTGTTACGTCATCAAGAGAGACACCATAGACACCCGCGGCTGTAGCTCTGTGGATATCATGACCTGCCGTGAATGCATGAAGCATAGCTTCGTCTTGACTGATTTCTGCGATAAGTCTTAATTCTACTTGAGAATAATCTGCAGCCATGAGTATGTGATCTTTATCTCGAGGTATAAAAGCTTTTCTAACTTCACGCCCTGCAGCGTTCTTAATTGGAATATTCTGAAGATTAGGACCTTCAGAACTGAGCCTTCCTGTGGCCGCTCTTGCTTGATTAAATGAACTATGTACTCGTCCAGTTCGAGGATTGATCATTTTGGGTAAGGCATCTACATAAGTAGACTTGAGTTTTGAGAACATTCTATATTCTAAAATGTCTGCAATCACTTCATGCTGTACAGAAAGTTCGGTTAATTTATCTACATCAGTGGAGTATTGGCCACTGGCGGTTCTTCGCCATCTATATGGAATTTCTAATTTGTCGAATAAAACTTCACCTACTTGCTTTGGAGAAGATATGTTGAACTCTACTCCGGCTTTTTCATATATCTTTTGTCTTGTTTGAAGTATTTCTTCGCCAAGTTTCACAGAGTAATCGTCTAAGAACTTCTTGTCAATGTTTACTCCTTGGTATTCCATCCTCGAAAGAACGCCAACAAGAGGCATCTCTATAGTCTCAAATAATTTATCAAGACCTTCTTCTTTTAACTTTGGTTTAAGATGATCCATCAACTGCATCGTGATATCAGCATCTTCTACAGCATAGTCGCAGAGCTCTTCGATCTCTACGGATCGCATTGTCTTTTGCTTTGGTCCTTTTTTCCCAATTAGCTTCTCTATTGGAACCATCTGATAAGAGAGATAACTCTCAGATAGATAATCCAACTTGTGTCTCATATCAGGTTCTAAAAGATAATGAGCGATCATCGTATCAAAGTAAGGACCAGCAACTTCGATACCATACCATCTCATGATATTGTTATCATACTTTAGATTCTGTCCAACCTTAACTATTTTTTCATTTTCAAGAGCAGATTTGAATACGGATACTTCTTCCTTAGCCGTATCCATATCTTCAGAAAGGGGAACATAATAACCTTCTCCTTTTTTCCAAGAAAAAGCGATACCTACAATATCTACCTGTTGAGATTTGAGTCCTGTTGTTTCTGTATCATAACAGAAGAAAGTTTGATTAGAAAGCGATGTCGCTAGCAGAGCTCTCTCCTCTGGAGTCGTAACCAAAGTATAATTATGCTCTACTGAAGTAAGATCTTTCTTAGTATTTTCTATAGGTTTAATAGGAGTGTTTGCATCGCCATCAAAAAATAAAGATCCTTGTTCTGCGACTGGTTCGTCTTCACCAAGGATTCTCTTTGAAAGAGATCTAAATTCCAATTCTTTAAAGAGTTCTTTTAACTTTGGTTTGTCGAAGTTTTCTATTTTATATGCAGCAGCATCAAATTGAATCGGAACGTCTAAGCTGATTGTCGCTAACCTGTAGGACATCCTTCCTTGCTCTGCGAATTCTATAACCTTCTCCTTTTGCTTTCCTTTGAGCTTATCTGTATTTGCTAATACACCTTCTAGGCTTCCAAATTCCTTTAATAGTTTAACTGCTGTTTTTGCTCCGATGCCAGGCAAGCCAGGGATATTATCTACGCTATCCCCTTGCATACCAAGTATGTCTATCACTTGCAGTGGATCTTTAATATCCCACTTCTCCATAATTTCTTGTCTTCCTAGTATTTCTACACCGTTTCCAGATCGAGATGGCTTATACATATAGATTTTGTCAGAGACGAGTTGAGCATAGTCTTTATCTGGAGTTACCATGTATACATCAAAGCCCTCTTTCTCTGCTTGCTTAGATAGTGTACCGATGACATCATCTGCTTCATAATTGTCTATACAGACGATAGGTATATTAAAAGCTTCCACTACTTTTCTGACCCAAGGAAGTGCTGCAGTTATATCTTCGGGTTGTGCATCTCGATTGGCTTTATACTCTGGAAAGTATTCATGTCTGAAGGTTTTTCCTTTTGGATCAAGTGCAAGCGCAAGGTGAGTTGGCTTTTGATTGGAGATGAGATCCCATAGTGTTCTTACAAATCCATTAATCGCTGAGGTGTTGAGACCCTTTGAGTTAATAAGAGGCCTATTAATAAATGCATAGTGGGCTCTATAGACAAGGGCGTGGCCATCAAGTAAGAAAAGCTTTTTTTCACTCATTTTTTCAGATTGAAGGGGCAAGATAGAAGATTAGAAGATGAGGACGAATATATGGTCGAAGGTTCTGTATTTTGATAGCTCTTGGGAATAATTATAGTGTCTCCACTTATGATTGATATCTTTAACATCGAAATGAATGAGCTCAAAGAAAATTTATTCAAAAAGTACCCTGATATAGCGAAGGCGCCTATCACGATGGAGATGCCTCTGATGTGGGGTGATATGGACAGTGCTAGACATGTTAATAATCTGATTTATTTGAGATGGACAGAGACGGCAAGGATTATGTTCTTTTCCAAAATGATGGATACCTCTTTTATGGGAAAACAAGGGCCGATCTTGGGTTGGCAAGATTGTAAGTATATCTATCCGATGACTTATCCTGATACAGCTCTAATCACTGTAGAGGTTTCAGAGATAAGAGATGATAGATTTTTTATGATATCTAAAGTATACTCTTTGCATCATAGCCAGATCGCTGCGGTAACTAACCAAAGTATTATTCCTTATGACTATGTCTCATTGAAGAAAATAGATTTACCGATCGAGTGGAAAGCGAAACTAGAAGAATTGATATAACATATGTCGAGGACTCACGATTATATCTGGACTTTTCTTGTCATTCTATTATGTTCGGTAGAATTATTTGGGCAAGGTAGCCTCGAAGAGACTGTGCGAAGAGACTATGAGCAAGAGCAGTTATCTTATATTTTAGATAACCTTTCCGATAGATATGACATATCGATAAGGTATAATGAGTCATTATTGCCTTCAGAAAAATACACCTATAGCTTTGATGATATATCGATGAAGAATGTCTTGAGTATACTTCTCAATGATAAGTCTCTTCATTACATAGAGTACCAACCAGATAAAATAATGATTGTGCCCTCTGAGATGGTAGATGTAGATAGTACATTGACTGCTTCGACCACTTTTGTAGACGAATCGCTTTTAGCAAATGTCGTAATCGGGGGAGATAACGCAAGGGCTCCTAAAGCAACTCTGCTGGGTAGCATCATTGATGCAAGAGACTTCAGCGCGGTGAATAGCGCTCTTGTTATCAATAATACTACAGGAGAGTATTTCACTTCTGATGGTGGTGGAGCATTCAACTTGCAGATAGATACAGGAAGATATGTTTTTCAAGTTAGCTCTATAAGTCACGAGCCTTATACTATCTCTGTTCATATTAAAGGCTCTGATACATGGGAGATATTACTTGAACCAAAGTCTTTTCTAATTGACGAAGTGGTTATCTCTGGTTCTTCTGGACAGCAGAAATCTCAGGAGACAATTATTGGGATAGAGCAACTGAGTAGAAAGGAGATAGAACAGTTAGGGATCTTTATGGGGGAAGCTGATATTGTGAAAAGTATCTTGTCCCTCCCAGGAGTATCAACGACAGGAGATGGCGCAAGTGGGTTTAATGTCAGAGGAGGCTCCATAGATCAAAACCTAATATTGCAAGATGGCACCTTGCTTTTTAACCCGTCACATGTCTTAGGATTCTTTTCAACATTTAACCCGGATATAGTGCGTAATACGACACTTGCTAAAGGTCATATACCCGCGTATTATGGAGGTCGAGTTTCCTCTGTGCTTGATATAAAAATCAAAGATGCCAATACTGAGACAACAACTCTGAATGGTTCTATAGGATTGATCTCAAGCAAGGTGAGTTTAGAAAACCCTCTAATCAAAGGAAAAAGTTCTTTTCTACTTTCCGGAAGGCTATCACATGCAGGTTGGTTGTTGAATGAAGTAAACAATCCGGATGTTAAAAATAGCACAGCTGCTTTCAACGATGTCAATGCTAAGTATACTCACAACCTAAGTGATAAAACTAAGGCAAGCGTCTCCTTCTTTCAAAGTTTTGATAAATTTTCATTCACAGATCAATTTGGTTATTCTTGGCAAAATAGAATTGGACAAATTGATGTCAGACATCTTATCAATGATAATTTGTCCTTATCAGCAATGACCTCTATTAGTTCATTAGAAAACAAGCAGTTTCAACCAGAAGGACTTTTTGCATTTGAATTATCTTCCGGGGTAAAGTATAATCAACAATCTTTTAAAGCAATTTGGTCACCTGAAAAACATGTGATCAGAGCTGGGATAGAATCTATAAATTATAATATGAGACCAGAGCAATTAATTGCTCTGAATGATAGTAATACACTACCTGAAAGTGTAGATAAAGAGTCTGGTCGAGAGTACTCCATTTTTATAAATGATAGATACGATATAAACGATAAGTTATCTCTTGATGTAGGACTTAGATATACGCTATATCAACAGGTGGGCCCTCATACTTCTAACTTATACAGTAGTGATGCTGAGATATCAACAAGTACAATAATAGGAACGAAGGACTTTGCTCAAGGATCAGTGATCACGTATTCAGGTCTTGAGCCAAGAGTCGCTATGCGCTATAATCTGCTTGAAGGATTTGCCTTAAAGGCTTCTTATAATCGCGTGAACCAATATCTTCAATTACTTTCAAATACTGCTACTCCAACACCAGTCGATATATGGCAAGTAAGCACCCCGTACATACAACCACTTATAGCAGATAATTTTTCAGCGGGTATCGCACATAGCTTTAAGTCTATAGATTATAGTGTAGATGTATATTATAAAAAACTAACCAATACCATAGATCATAGAGACTTTGCTGATCTGTTGATTAATAACAACTTGGAGACCGAAACACTATCCGGTGAAGGACGCAGCTATGGTGCTGAATTTTCATTAGCTAAAAAAGGAGAAAAATTCTCAGGACGACTATCATATACATTCTCAAGAAGTCTGCATCGCATCTATGATGGACAGGCGAGTACTATTAACAATGGAGAATGGTTCTCGGCAAACTTTGATCAACCTCATAGTGTAAAGATGTTTTTGAACCTTGTTGTTTCTCGAAGAGATAGATTCAATCTCAGCTTTGTTTACAACACAGGTCGACCGATAACAGCACCATTTGGAACTTACATAGTCAATGGAGTAACCATTTCTAATTTTTCTAATCGCAACGAATTTAGGTTGCCAAGTTACCATCGCTTAGATCTGAGCTACACCTTCACAGTTAATAGAAGAAAGAGTGCTCGATACCAGAGCGATATCACTTTAGCCTTTTATAATCTGTATGCAAGACGAAATGCTTTTTCTGTTTTTTATAGACAAGAGAATGGCTCTCCGATCAATGCACTTAGGCTTTCTGTAATAGGTTCGGTGATTCCTTCAATTAGTTATAATTTTAAATTCTGATGAGTAGAGCCATTACATATCTGATAGGATGTATTGCTCTCATGTTAGTGAGTGCATGTCTTGATCCTTTTGTTTTTGAAAAAATTGATTTGGATGAAGCTATAGTTATAGATGGGCAGTTAACAGATACTGATGGGCCACACATAGTTCGACTATCTAATGTGCTTGGATTTGGGGATAAGTTTTTTGACCCCGTAGAAGGTGCAAGAGTAAGCTTACACGAAGGTGAAAAGGAATATGCATATGTGGAAACCTCCCCAGGTGTTCACACCATATCTAAGGGAATAATAACAGGACAACCAGGAGTATCATACTGGATATCTGTCATTATGCCGAACGGTGACATTGTAGAGAGCAAGCCTGAAGTTTTGCCAAAGTCATTGGCATTTACAGAAGTGAATGCAGTCTTCAAGAGAGAATTAACAGTTAATAAGTTTGGTATTGCGAAGAGGGATAGGATCATTGAAGTTTCTATCAATGCTGATTTTACGAGCTTTGATGAACAAGAGAATTTCTTTTTGAGATACGGAGTACAAGAAGATCATTCATATCCTGAGCCTTCTTGTGGAGGTCTTCATCAGCCGAAGTCCTGTTATATCAGTGAGACGGTATTGAACAACGATTTTGCTCTTTTCGATAGTCGAACATCCAGTAAATCAACTATAGACAGTCTCGTCCTTTATAAGAAGCAGGAATTAACGAATGTTGACTTCCGGGGCAAGCATTATTTTACTGCTTTTCAGTATAGTATCACCGAAGAAGCATTCGAATATTGGTTGAGGGTGAAAGAGGTGACTAATCAACAAGGCACCGTCTTCGACAAACCTCCTGCTGCTGTCTATGGCAATTTCATTAATCTAACGGATCCTAATAACCAGGTACTCGGTTATTTTGAGTTAGCGAGTATAGATCTTAAGAGAACAGCCATACTTCGATCAGAGTATTTTGAGGGGGCTACAGATCAAGACGAATGCGGCCAATTCAATAGAAGAAACTGGCCTGATCGTTGTTGTCAATGTCTCCTGATCGACAAAGCTACAACTGATCGACCATCTTGGTTTTGACCCATAATATAACTCGGTCACCCTAATATCTTTATTCGTACTTTTGTATAGAATCATTTCGAGGGTACAAGCATTTGAATACAGACACAGCAGCTACAACCAAGGTCACCGATGAAGCACTAGCAGATCTAATCGTTGATAGCATACAGGACATAAAGGGCAAGAAAATTGTAAGGTTAGACTTACGTAAGCTAGATAAAGCCCCCACTAACTATTTTATCATTTGTGAAGGGGAGTCGAGCACTCAGGTGAAGGCTATATCCCAGAATATCAATCGACGCGTCAGAGAAGAGTATGGGATTAAAGCATCTCACACTGAAGGGCAAGAAGATAGCAAGTGGATTTTAGTGGACTATTTTACGCTGATTGTTCATGTGTTCTACCCAGAAACAAGATCATACTATGATCTTGAAAATTTATGGAGCGATGCGCAGTTTACTTCTTACGAAGATCTATAAGATCAAAACCATTTGAAGGAATTAATCGTTCTAAAGTATCACAAAGCTTAACATGGCTGAGAAAAAGGATAAGAAAAAGAATAAACCAGAAAAGAAGAACAACCTTAGTTCTTACTGGTTTTACGCAATACTGATTGTCGTTTTATTAGGTATTAATACGGTGATGAGTGTCATCAGTAGGCCTAATGAGATCACAATGGGCAAGTTCAAAGAGATCGCTCTCAATAGTGACTTTGAGAAAGTTGAGGTGATTAATAAGGATCAGGTGAGTATGTACTTGAAGGAGGAAAGCCTTTCGAAATATCCTGATATCAAAACCAACAATCAGATTTCAAACTCGATGAATACTCCGCATTATACGATGCAGTTGGGGTCCATTGAGCATTTTGAGACAGAAGTAAAAGAACTTAATGCTGCAGGAGCTAGTATCGATATCAAATACGATACTAAAGTGAATTGGGTTTCAGGTATCCTCAGCTGGATTCTTCCTTTAGCGCTCTTTGTAGGACTATGGCTCTTCATCATGAGAAGAGTAAGTGGAGGTGCTGGTGGGCCGGGCTCGCAGATATTTAACATTGGAAAGTCTAAAGCAACATTATTTGATAACACGGCCAATGTGCAGATCACTTTTGCCGATGTAGCAGGTCTTGATGAGGCGAAGGAAGA
>CALHUZ010000017.1 GCA_938039305.1 uncultured Saprospiraceae bacterium | reverse complement strand
TCCAAGTATAGAGGAAGGAGGAAGATTAACATGTTGTGCTAAAAATCCAAATTGCCCTCCACCAGCAAATGTGTGCGATGTCTGAGATACAATATCTTGAATCCAGAACATGACCGTAGTCTCATCACTAGGTGTCGCGAAAGCTGGAGGCCTATGGTCGATCAGACTATGTGCGAATGCATAGAGTCGGATATCATTATTTTGAGCTGATGATGCGAGTGTCTTCAGTAAAACAAACAGACAAATTAGAATTGCAATTTTCTTTTTTGATAGCATATAATCATTAACGTGAGTCACATACTTTAGAGCGCATCAAAACCACTTTTTCTTTTTGAAGAAGAATAAAGATCCAATTAAGACACATAACATGACACCAAGCAGTACATAATAACCGTATTTAAAATGTAGCTCAGGCATGTGATCAAAGTTCATCCCATAGAGACCTGCCATAAATGAAAGAGGCACAAAGATGGTAGTTATGATTGTCAAGACTTGCATGACCTGATTCATCTTCATACTGATCTCCGAAAGGTATAAGTCTTGAAGACCATTCAATAGGTCTCTGTAGGTATCGATCATATCCATGATCTGAATCGTGTGATCATTGACATCTCTTATATAGTGAAGAGAAGACTCTTTTATATGTGGACTATCGGATTTGGTAAATCTGCTTAGGGCTTCTCTAAGGGGGCTGACTAATTTTCTAACTTTGATGAGAGATCGCTTTAAGTGATGGATCTCTTCTTTTATTCCATCATGATTTCCATTGGCTATCTTATCTTCTATATTGTCAATTCTATCTTCTATATCATCCAGCACTGCGAAATAATTATCCACGATACTATCTATTAGAGCATAAGCAAGATAGTCAGCACCATTGGTTCTTATCTTGCCATTAGATAAGTTGATTCTCTCTCTGATGGAAGAGAAAAGATCAGTCTTGTTTTCTTGAAAAGTGATGATCAAGCCTTTCCTGAAGTATAGAGCTACTTGTTCAGGTTCCATCTCGCAACGCTCATTGTCAAATGAAATCGCTTTGATAATTATAAAAATTCCATTTGGAAAATCTTCATATTTAGGACGCTGATTGATGTCCACTGTATCTTCTAATATCAGATCGTGGATCTTAAATATTTTACCAATGGCTCCGATCAGTTCAATGTCTTGTAGCCCTCTGATGTCATACCAGTCTACAAAGGTGTCGTCAGACTCGGATAAGATGATTTGATCATGATTGTCCAGAACCTCTTCGGTTAGGTGTTCTGGATCATATTTGAGATAGTTCAAGAAGACCTTGTCTACCTTATGGCTACCTGTATAAATGATAGATCCTGGAGGTAAGCCTGCTTTTCTTTTCTTTATTCGTTTAGCCATTAGCGAATCATTTGGTTGAATGCTCTTCAGTTGCTAAGAAAAGCATAATGTCTATGATATACTAACCGAAGACCAAATGGCTTTATTCATGTCCTATACTTTGGGAAGAATAGACTCTTCTTTTCAAGGTTAATTCGAACTTATTGAGTATTTGATCAATTTTGGCTCATCAAGAGGCCAGCGGCAGGAAAGTGCAAATAGATATAGTTGATAGCTTATTAGTAAGTTGACAGAAGCTGGTCTAAACTTGCTCGGAGATGTTGTTGAAATAAAAAACTATAACCAATCGCGATTCGCAATGAATTCTAACTAAAACAACAGAATTTATTTAAGTATATACAGCCTGTATTTTAGTCTTATAAATTGATGTAATCAACTTCTGAAAAGGGCATAAATACATATCTTTATGTCATGGAGATATTCTTGTTTTTTTTCAAATTTGGATGGGTTGCCTTCGGTGGTCCGGCAGCTCATATAGCGCTGATGCAAGAGGAGTTGGTTAGAAAGCGAAAGTGGCTTTCTGAGCAAGAATTCTTAGACTATATGGGGATGACTAATTTGATTCCAGGGCCTAATTCCACAGAGATGACGATGCATGTAGGCTATCATCGAGGTGGAGTTAAAGGATTGTTTTTAGCGGGGATAGGTTTTATTTTTCCAGCAGTAGTGATCACTTTGGCTGTTGCTATATTTTATGATCAGATAAGGGATATAGAAGCAGCTCAGCCTATCATTACTGGTATCAAAGCAGCGGTTCTTTCTTTTATCGCCGCTGCTATTCTGAAATTAGGTAAAAAAGCAGCTAAGAGTGGCATTTTAATAGTAGCAGGTGTTTTGGCTATTGTAGCTTGTTGGTTTGGCGTTAATGAGATTCTCGTGATCCTTGGGATAGGAGTATTAGGATTGTTGATTGCTATAGGTAAGCAACCAGATAAGATGGGTTTCTGGGCAGCGATGCCACTTGCTATTATGGCTCTTACCCTTGGGAAAACATCAAAGATCTTTCTTATCTTTTTAAAGATTGGCTCCTTGCTATTTGGCAGTGGCTACGTACTCTTCGCGTATCTCGATGGAGAGCTCATCGATAACCTTGGATGGCTGACACATAGCGATCTTGTAGAAGCTGTAGCCGTAGGGCAGATGACCCCAGGGCCAGTCTTGAGTACCGCAACTTTTATAGGTTATCAGCTTGGTGGTATCAGTGGAGGTATGGCCGCGACTTTTGGTATTTTTCTTCCAGCTTTCTTATTTGTTTGGTTGCTTAATCCTATCGTACATAAGATGAGATCTTCTCCTGCACTAAGATCATTTCTTGATTTTGTTAACATTGCTGCTGTCGCGGTGATGATTTATGTAACTTTTGAGATGACCAGATCTATTGTTGTAGATTGGAAAGCGGCTCTGATAGCAGCTATTAGTTTTGGTGTCTATTTTTATTGGAAGGGACTAAGTCCTTTTCTAATTATAATAGGTGGAGGCTTAATGGGCTGGCTGCTTGCTTTTGTTTAATTAATATTGGAGATCTAAGGCTGGAGTCATGATTAAGCTATTAGCGATAGCTACTTCACTATATGGCTGTAGCATCATTATAAAAAAGAATATGCGCATATACTTTGTGTTTGCAATACTTGTAATTTTAT
>CALHUZ010000016.1 GCA_938039305.1 uncultured Saprospiraceae bacterium | reverse complement strand
GTGGTCCAAGATGTATCTGACCACATCAAGCGATCGCTTAGTGGGGACTTTTATGACCTTATCTGCTATGAAGCTTTTACCTGTTGGATCGACTCCTCCACCAACTACAATCTGCATGGCAGGAATGACTAAATCACCTTTTTTTATAGAACTACCGTGAAAACCTATGTTAGCAATCATGTGCTGTCCGCAAGCATTCATGCAACCACTGATTTTAATCTTGATATGATTTTCTTCTATAAGCTCTGGGTATTCTGCACGGAGCATTTTTTCTAATTCTCCAGAGAGGCCAGTGCTATTAGTTACACCAAGATTACAAGTATCTGTCCCGGGACAAGCTGTGATGTCAGCTATTGAATCATATCCAGGTTCTGCAAATCCGAAGCCATCTAAGATTGTAAACAACTCTGGCAAGTGATCTTCATAGACAAACTTGAGCAGTATGTTTTGATTGATGGTAAGTCTGATATCATCAGCTGCATATTTGCTTACGATCTTAGCTAAGTACCTTGCTTTCTCCGAGGAAAGATCACCCAAGAATACTTTTATATAAACACCGTGATATCCTTTTTGCTTTTGCTCAAAAGTGTTGGTCCTTTTCCATTGCTCAAACTTCTTTGAGTCTTTCGCTTCTTTGATCTCGGTGTCAAAATATTTTACAGGAGTAGCTTCACTTCCTTCTTTGACGTCTATTTCATATTTTGAAAAAGACAACGCTCCTCTCTCTGCTTCTACTAAAGATAGAAAGTGCTCTATACCGATAGACTTGATCAAGAATTTCATTCTTGCTTTATGGCGCTTCTCTCTTTCACCGTGTCTATCGAAAATTCTTAGTGCCGCTTCTAAAAAAGGTATCAATTGATCTACAGCTAAGAATTCAAATGCTGTTACAGCCGTGAGCGCTTGAGCGCCGAGTCCACCACCTACAACCACTTTGAATCCTCTTTTTCCTTCATTCATCTTTGGAATGAATCCGAAGTCATGCATAAAAGTGAGTGCTGTATCTTTATCACTTGAAGAAAAGGCTGGCTTTATCTTTCTGCCCATCTCTTGACAGATAGGGTTGCGCATGAAGTAATGTGCTACTGCATCAGCATAAGGAGACACATCAAATGGCTCAAGGGGATCAATACCTGCTTCGGCAGAGGCTGTTACATTACGCACTGTATTACCACATGCTTCTCTTGCTGTTATATTTTTCTCTGCCAGTTCAGTCCATACTGATGGAGAGTCATCTAACTTCACATAATGCAGCTGAATGTCTTGGCGAGTGGTTATATGAAGATTGCCTGTGGCATACTTATCTGATACATCAGCCATTCTAACTAATTGCTCAGCGGTACAACTGCCATAAGGAATCTTTATACGGAACATCTGAACACCTAGCTGTCTTTGTCCATATACGCCTCGAGTAAGCCTATAAAGCTTGAATCTTTCCTCGTCTACGAGGCCTTGTCTGAACTTAGATATTCGATCATCAAGTTCGATGATATCAATCTTGTCTTCTTCTTTGATGTCCCTATTTTCTAATGTTATAGCCATTTTCCTTTGATATGATTTGCTGTATAATGTTCTCTGTTTGCATAAAAAAAGCCCATCAGGTATCTCCTGATGGGCTCATTATAATTTCTATTGATCTTTATAATTGATATCACATCAAGACATACTCCTGTAGGTCAATACAACAACAGCAACAACAAGAAGTCGTGATGATTGCGTAAACTGAGTATGTTATAGTGTGATTCACAAATGTTATTTTCATAAAAAAAGCCTTCTCAAATATTACTTCGAGAAGGCTTTATATATTTTTATCTATACAAGAATTATCGAAGCTCTGAGCTGTGGAAACAGCAGCAGCAACAAGTGATAATTCTCTTATTTAAATTCATAGGACAAAACTATAGTTAATATTTGACTTGATCAAAATAATGTTCTCTATGCTTGGAGAAATGTCTGTCAGAAGTCATTCATTCAAATTCGTGATAGCTGCTCACGTTAAACATAAACGTTAAGGTTTACATATCAGTATCCCAAATTGAAACTTCATAGTAAATCCTTAATGTTGTATCATTGTACATCAGTTAAATAGTAGCATATGGCACGTCTTATATATAGTATAGTATTGTTGATTCTAACTACTTCTCTATGGGGGCAAGAAGCGACAGCTGATACTCAAGAACAAAATACTTGGAAGACTCTTTCTAAGATTACCTACAAGAAGGAGTATGATGAGTTCTTAGGTTTTAAGATTGACAAGCCGGTATTCGCAAAGCAAGTGGAGGATCTTCAAGGGAAAGAGATCATAGTGAAAGGCTACATTATACCTGTAGAAGGATATAAGAGTCACAATGAATTTATCTTTTCGGCTTATCCTTATAACATGTGTTTCTTCTGTGGTGGCGCTGGTCCTGAGACTGTCATGGAGGTAGAAAGTGTAGATGCTGTAGAATACACAGCAGAGCAAGTTGTGCTGAAGGGTACGCTACAGCTAAATGCTGATGATGTCAATAGGCTTATGTATTTGCTTGTAGATGCAACTCAGATAGAAGGCTAGGATTTATAGTCTCTTTTTACAATATATTAGACTTAAACATCTGTATCGCGATAGCGATCAAAATTGTGCCGAATACTTTTCTCAAAGTAGAGGTCACTTGATCCGACATCTTTGTGGACAACCATCCTGAAGATTTCAAGACAGCGAAGATGATGATTAGGTTGATTATGATTCCGCCCATGATGCTAATAGAGTCATACTGTGCTTTCAAGGAAATGATTGTGGTTAAGGTACCTGCTCCTGCCAAAAGTGGGAAAGCAATAGGGACAACACTTCCTGATCCACCGTCATCATGTGTATCCCTAAAGAATCGAATCCCTAAAATCATTTCTAGTCCGATAAAAAATATGATGAGCGCACCTGCCAAAGCAAATGAAGAAACTTCAATGTGAAACAAGCTCAAGATACTAGCTCCAAAGAATAAGAAGGCAACCATAATAGTAGCCGCAGCTAAGGTCGCTAAACCAGCCTGAATTTTAACACCTTCCTTCTTCATGTTAATGAT
>CALHUZ010000015.1 GCA_938039305.1 uncultured Saprospiraceae bacterium | reverse complement strand
ATTGTTCCAATCACTACCCTCCCACAAGAAGGCCACAACTCCCCATACAAGAAGGAACATCGGTAAGAGTACAGACTTCACAAGTCCAGGTACTTCATACTTCATGTGCATGAATTCATAGATGATCAAGTATGCTTTGACTGCACTGAAGAGTATCATGACACCTCCCATGATCCAAGCCGATACTTCAAAGCCATCAATTATATAACCTTTCCCAAGTAGTGCAAATCCTACTTCAACTATTGTGATTATCGCCAAAATCGTTATAATCTTAACTGCTACTTTCTTCGACGTTTCGTAATCGTGAGCCATTATCTTTTAATTATTGTAGTTAAATCAGAGTAAGTAGAATACCAAAAATACAAAGACCCAAACAAGATCGACAAAATGCCAATAGAGTCCAATCTTCTCAACCATCTCATATCCATTACGTCGTTTCTCATAAAGCCCTGACATCACATTGACTAATATGATAATCAAAAATAGTACTCCTGAGAAAACGTGAAATCCATGAAACCCCGTTATACAAAAGAACAACGCCCCAAAAGCCCTTGGGCCAAATGCTTGCGTCTTCTTCATACCTGCATCGTCACCACTTGTTACTTCATAAGGCAAATTGTGATACTCACCATCATGATTATGAATCAAATAAGAATCTCCAGGCTCAAATGTATCTCCTGCCTCTATACCATGATCATCACCTGCTAAATAAACTCCTGATTCTGTGTGTGTTCCGAAAGGATTAGTGTGATATGACACACTCTCCTCCATGATTAGATTGTTCCACTCCCATGCTTGACAACCTAAGAAGCCAAGACCACCGATGACAGTTAATACCATCCAGAAGGTAACGCCTTTCTGATTTTCTTGATGTCCTTCTTGTACGGCGCGTACCATTGTAAAGGAACTTGCTAACAAGATAAAAGTCATCAGCGTCACAAAATATAGAGGCATATCATGACCTCCAAAAGGGAACGTACTGAATACAAAATCAGGCACTGGCCAAGAAGGACTACTCATCCTAAGCGCACCATATGCAATCAAGAAACCCGAAAATGTAAATGCATCAGACAGTAGAAAATACCACATCATAAGCTTGCCATAGCTCGCCTTGAATGGTTGAGAATCACCATCCCAAGATCCGCCATTGTCATGGCCGTGATGCTCTTCTACCGCATGTTCTAAAGTATCTGCTGACATAGTTAGTTATCTGTTGAGATATAAGAAAATAAGAAGATAGACCCACAAGAAATCAACGAAGTGCCAATACTGTAAAGTCAGTTCAAAATTGATCTTACGTCTTTCTGTTATTTTAAACTTTCGTGTAAATGCAATTAAGAGACCAACAACCATCGCTGCCATTCCTCCCAATATATGAAGTGCATGAATACCCGAAAGCACATATACAAATGATCCCGAAGGATTACCTTTTAAGTCAATACCGCTATTGAATAGTGCAGACCATCCTTGGTACTGCAGCACTAAAAAGCCTAAGCCTAAAATAAAGCTAACAACCAATAAGGTCTTATACTTCTTCTCCTCTCCTGCTATGAACGACTTGAAAGAAGTATGTAGCAAAAGGCTTGAAAGCAATAGTACAATCGTGCTTACAAAAAAAATCCTCGGTAGTTCAAACTCCAACCAATTCCCCGCTGACCTTCTCACTATGTAAGCAGAAGTTAAGGCTATGAACATCATCACGATGCTGCCCATTGAGATCCAAAGCGCAAACTTCAGCGGATGGATCTTATTAGTTGTTCGTTCGTATCTCTGTGCTACTGTGCTCATATCAAGTTAAAATTGATCAATGATTAACACCAACATTACCAAAGGGATGTACAACAAAGAACTGAACATCAGTTTCTTCGCAGACTCCATGTCAAACTTTTTATAAAATATAATAGCTGCTCTCAAATAGATAATTGCCAAAATCGCCATAACGACTCCCCCTGCAATTCCTACAAGGCCAAAGTATGTCATCACAAAAGCGATTATAATCAGAGCAACGGTATATATAATAGAGCTTATGGTGATACCATGATCAATCTCGCCATTCACATGTGGGACAAACTGGAATCCTGCTTTTTTATAATCTTCAAAACCTAAAAATCCTATCGCCCAGAAGTGTGGGTATTGCCAAGCGAATTGAATCGCAAATAGCGCAAATGCCAACCAAGTTATAGATCCACTAAATGCAACAACTCCTATCAACATAGGCATCGCTCCTGCTATAGCTCCAACAAATACTGCAGCTCTTGAATATCTCTTAAGAGGTGTATAAACAAATGCATAAGTCACAAATGCCAACATACCTAAGAAGGCTGTTAAGACATTGAACACTGCAAGCGCTGTGATACCAACCAAACATAAAAAACCAGCGAACATAACCCCATGTGACATCGTCATTCTTCCAGATGCTATAGGTCTATCTTGCGTTCTTTTCATTAAGATATCGTAATCCTTTTCTATAGCTTGATTCAAAGCATTACTTGCTCCAGCCACACCAAAGCCCCCAATGGCTAACAATAACAAGTCCATCCCCGTGAACGAAAGACCCGATGCAATTAGAAAAGAAGCTAATGCTGTGAACACGACAAGGCTTGTTAACCTCATCTTGATCAGCATCAGATAATCTCCAACTGTATCAGCCATCAGCTGACGGAATGTAATATGACTTGTTGTCGCTCTACTCATTAGTGCTGTGCTTCTTCAAGCTTTTCTTCTTCTGACATCGGTACGATCTGAGGAATAAAGTCATGACCATCTTTTCCATAGTCATAAGCCCACCTGTGTACTGATGGGATATTTCCTGTCCAGTTACCGTGACCGGCATCGATAGGTGTAGTCCACTCAAGAGTAGTTGCTCCCCAAGGGTTCTTAGTAGTTTGTCTTCTACCTTTATTCTGACTCCAAAAGAAGTTAACGATGAATAAGACCTGAGCGGCAAATACAATGATCGCAGCTATTGTGATGAACTGATTCATCTGTGTAAACTGACCAAACGCTTCAAAACCGTCA
>CALHUZ010000014.1 GCA_938039305.1 uncultured Saprospiraceae bacterium | reverse complement strand
TTCATACTGATTTTTCCATTTTTCTTTCTCGACATTGAGGATCAAGCCGTGGTCTGTAAGCCCTTCCTTCATCTCGCCAATGTAGGCAGGAGTGCTGGATGCTGAAATAATTATAATCGCTGGTTCATCTGATTGGCCAATGATTAAATTGATGCATAGAAGCATCATGAGGGTTGTCATAACATTCTTCATAGGTGGTTCTTTAGTCTGTATCACAAACATCCAAAACCAAGCCAAATATTATGATTGGCAATAATATGTTATAGGGATAGGGCAATAGCCCTACAAATAAAAAAGTAAGATTGATCCGATGTTATGATTAACTTATGGTACTACCAGAGCTAACAGCTACATCAGGAGCAACAAAGCTCAACTTACCGTCACTGTCTTCTGCCATCAAGATCATGCCTTGAGACATGACACCACGTAGCTTACGCGGAGCAAGGTTGGCCAAGAGGCTTACTTGTCTGCCGATGATCTCCTCAGGCTTGTAGTGTTCTGCTATACCTGATACAACAATGCGTTCTTCTCCTGCGACATCAAGTTGCAACTTTAACAATTTGTCGGTCTTTGGGACAGCCTCCGCATGTGTTATCGTTGCAACTTTAATATCCATTTTTACAAAATCACCATATTCTATAGTTGGCTTTTCTGTAGTTTCTTCTTTTGCAGATACAGATTTAGCAGATGCTGCAGTTACAGCAAGCGCTGCTTCAACAGCAGCTTCATCTACCTTTTTACTATTTTCTAATTTCGCTTTTTGATCAGCGATTACTTTATCGTCTATTCTTGAAAACAGATGAATAGGCTCATTGATCTTGTGACCAGTTGGGATAGCCATTTCTCCTTCGGCTAAATTCATCATTAGTGCTTCAAGTTCTCCGTCACCTTTCAACTCAGACAGTGCTAGGAGGTTACGCATCTTCGCACTTGCAAATGGCATGAAAGGGTAGATGATCACACTGAGTGAAGCTACTACTTGGAGGGCCATATTCATGACAGTCTTAACTGTCTCCGGTTCTACTTTGATTTGTTTCCAAGGTTCATTATGCTGTAGCAATTGATTACCTTGGCTACTTATTTTCATCACTTGAGTAAGTGCAGCTCTGAAATCATAGTTGCGGATGTACTCATTGACTTCTTGCAGATCATCGTGTAGTTGAAGCATTTCAGTTTCGTGAAATCCATCATAGTCCTCCGATGTTGGACTTATGAAAACTTCATTTTCATCAAATGCCGGAACCACTCCGTCATAGTACTTATGTGTCAAGACGATTACGCGATTTATAAAATTAGCTAGGTTATTAACTAGCTCATTATTTACGCTGTCCTGAAAGCCCTGCCATGTGAATTCACTGTCACGCTGTTCAGGCATGTTCTTGATCATATGATAGCGAAGCTCATCCTCTTTTCCAGGAAGGTCTTTTACATATTCATTTACCCAAACCGCCCAATTTCGAGAAGTTGAGATCTTATCTCCTTCAAGATTGACGAATTGGTTCGCCGGTACATTCTTAGGTAAGATGTAATCACCATGCGCTTTTAGAATCGCTGGAAATATCAAACAATGAAATACAATATTGTCCTTTCCTATAAAGTGTACAAGAGCTGTATTCTCATCTTTCCAATATGGTTCCCAATCTTTCTTATTGTCTATTGCCCATTGTTTGGTTGCAGATATATAACCAATCGGCGCGTCCATCCAGACATATAACTTCTTCCCTTCAGATCCTTCTATCTCTCGCGGCACATCTATCCCCCAGTCAAGATCCCTTGTCATAGAGCGAGGATGTAGTCCTCCTTCTAACCAAGACTTGCACTGACCTAAAACGTGATTTTTCCATTCTGATGGATCATGAACTTGCTCGCCGTCGAGATGTCCTGTATTGATCCATTCTTTTAGCCAAGCCTCATACTTATCTAAAGGCAAGTACCAGTGAGTTGTCTTTTTTAATTCTGGTGTGCTACCAGACAAAGTTGATGTTGGTTCGATTAACTCTGTTGGGCTTAATGTAGAACCGCAGTTTTCACATTGATCGCCATAGGCTGCATCATGATTACACTTTGGACATGTGCCCTTGATGTATCTATCTGCCAAAAACTGCTTTGCTTGTGCATCATAATATTGCTCCGACTCCTTTACTTCAAATTCTCCTTTCTCATGTAGCTTTCTAAAGAACTCTTGAGAAGTCTCGTGATGTATCTCTGAAGATGTACGATGATATATATCAAAATCAATTCCCATTTTTTCAAAAGCTACTTTGAATAGGTCGTGATATTGATCGATGATATCTTGAGGCGATCTCTTTTCTTTTATTGCTTTGATTGTAATCGCAGCACCATGTTCATCACTACCGCAGACCCAGACGACATCTTTGCCCATGAGTCTTAAGAACCGAACATATATATCTGCAGGAAGATATGCTCCTGCAAGGTGTCCTATATGCAAAGGCCCATTAGCATAAGGGAGTGCAGATGTGACAAGGTATCTCTGTGGTGAATAAAGCATAGAGTCAGTTTAAGAGCTCAATAGATTTTGGAAAAAACTTACAAACTCATCAAGGTTCAAAGAGCCTTGATCTCCCTCACCTTGTTTTCTTAAAGAAACAGTTTTAGCTTCTGCTTCCTTCTCACCTATGATGAGCATGTATGGGATTTTTTTCAATTCAGTATCTCTGATCTTACGTCCTATAGACTCTGTTCGATCATCAACAAATCCTCTAATATTATGAAGCCCTAGTGCGGTCTTTACTTCATTGGCCCAACCTAATTGGTTATCACTTATCGGTAGGATAGCCAACTGATCAGGTGTTAACCAAAGTGGAAACTTTCCAGCACAGTGCTCTATTAAGACTCCCATAAATCTTTCCATTGATCCAAAAGGCGCTCTGTGTATCATCACAGGTCTGTGCGTCTGATTATCGGATCCGATATATTCTAATTCAAATCTCTCTGGGAGATTATAATCTACTTGTATTGTACCAAGTTGCCATTTACGTCCCAGTGCGTCCTTCACCATGAAGTCTAACTTCGGTCCGTAGAATGCAGCCTCTCCGAGTTCTGTAACAGTCTCAAGACCTACCTCAGCCGTTGCTTCTATAATAGCTCTTTCGGCTTTATCCCAATTCTCATCACTACCGATATACTTCTCTTTATTTTCTGGATCACGTAGTGATATCTGCGCGACAACATCGGTGAATCCAAACTTATTCAAGACATGCATCGTAAGATCTAAGACATCTAAAAACTCTGTCTTAAGTTGATCAGGCATACAGAAGATATGCGCATCATCTTGTGTAAAACAACGAACCCTAGTTAGTCCATGTAACTCTCCACTTTGCTCATATCTATAAACAGTGCCGAACTCTGCTATTCTAATCGGGAGCTCTTTGTAAGAATGAGGTTTGTGCCCATATATCTCACAATGGTGTGGACAGTTCATCGGCTTCAGCAAAAACTCTTCACCTTCTCTTGGTGTGCTAATCGGCTGAAAAGAATCCTCTCCATACTTTTCATAGTGACCAGAGGTAACATAAAGTTCCTTTTTGGCTATGTGCGGCGTGATCACTGGCTGATACCCGCGCTTGAGTTGTTCCTTTTTTAGAAAGTCTTCTAAGCGCGATCTCAAAGCCGTGCCTTTAGGCAACCATATAGGAAGACCAGCCCCGACCTTCTCAGAAAACATGAATAATTCTAACTCCGCACCAAGCTTTCTATGATCTCGCTTCTTTGCTTCTTCGAGCATCTCAAGATGCGCCGTGAGTTCTTTTTGCTTTGGAAACGTGATCGCATATATACGAGTCATCTGCTTACGTGATTCATCTCCTCTCCAGTAGGCTCCAGCTATCGCGAGTAGCTTAACTGCTTTTATTTTTCCTGTATTAGGTATGTGTGGCCCTCTGCACAAATCAGTGAATTCGCCTTGCTGATAGAAAGTGATATTTCCATCATCGAGTCCTTCGAGAAGTTCGAGCTTGTACTCATCATCCTTCTCAGTGAAATACTTGATTGCATCTGATTTAGAAACTTCTGTTCGGACGTAGTCATTTTTTTGACTTGCCAACTCTTTGAACTTCTTTTCTATTTTGCTAAAGTCATCAGAAGAGAGCACATGGTCTCCTGTATCGATATCATAGTAGAAGCCATTTTCAATAGCCGGTCCTATGCCAAATTTTGTTCCTGGATATAGCGCCTCAATCGCTTCAGCTAATAAGTGTGCTGAAGAATGCCAGAAAGTAGCTTTACCTGCTCCATCATTCCAAGTATGAAGTTGAAGACTGGCATCAGTGGTGATTGGACTATTCGCATCTCTTACTTCGCCATCAATAGATGCAGCAAGCACATTACGTGCAAGACCTTCGCTTATTGATAAAGCGACATCCATCGCTGTTGCACCTGAATCGTATTGCTTTGTAGCTCCGTCCGGTAAAGTTATTGTGATCATCTACTCCTTAAAATTATCTCTTTATAATGCTTCCACTAAATGTGAAATATTTTCGAAACGAGGTCTGCAGAAAATAATCGCCAAAGATACACGCTCACCGCAATCCTAGGCTCAAATGCATAACGAAATGCATGTATTTTTTTGTCATTTGAGTTAATCAGACTCGCTTGATCTATATCTTAAGAATACTCCCTCTTGGTTTGTCCTTACGGCTGACCAGATTATTGAATATTTCATAATAGTATAACCCCTGTGGTGCCTCACTTCCATAGTCACTTCTTCCATCCCACAAGAATGAATTAACACCTTTTCTAAGACCACCAAAGTCCTCCTTTCGGGCAGTCTTAATGAGCTTTCCATGTGTCGTGAAAATTCTTAATTCAAAGTCGTCTGGGATCAAGTCAGATTCTAAATAATATGAGAATTCTGTTATCGAAGTCATTGGGTTAGGACTTACAACCAGCGGTTCTATATTTGTAGAAGAATCAATCTCAAATGAAATTCTATAAGTTTGATTACCTGCTTTATTTCCAGCAATATCTTTGGCTTGTACCTCCAAGACGTATATGCCTTCTTGATTCAGATCAGGTTGTAATTCAAAGATGGCTTTGTTATCATCTAATGTCTCAGCTGGTTTCCATGTGACTCCATCAACTGATGGCTTAGCTTTCCATTCTAAAAGCTCTGGATAATAAAGCTTGATATCAAAGTCATTTGGGTTATTCAGCAATATCGCGGCGCCTTCATCGAGCAAAGAAACTGTAATCTGTGTATTAGGATCTATTCGTTCGCCATTCGCTATATGTCGACCATTAAAAGTGACATCTAAAAATGGATTGCGAAGATCTGGGCGCACGTAAATTTTTGTGAATCCCAGATTATTGCAAGCGGATAGTTCCTTCTGTTCTTGATTAGGATTGACCTCTATGACTACCTGATAGCTGCCAGAAAGTAAGTCCGTTGAGACGGTCTCAGATACACGAATAGTATCCAGGCCATCAAGTCTATCTGACCTCTGTAGGATAACCTTCTCTTTAAAATCCTCTCCTATGAAGGTGTATTTTATAAGTAGTTCTTCAAGACCTACATCGGTGAGGTTGACTAAGTCAAAATCAAGATATAGGTTCTCACCAGCATTCAAAGTATCAACTATCTCAAACTGTCCTGTTTGAGAGTAAAAAGCGGCATCCGGTAGTTCATTTGTGATAACACGCCAATAGTCTAATTGGGCTGAAGTCTTATCAGTTGGATCAACAGTCTGGTATACGAGTTCAATCTCTGGATATTCTTGAGGATTGATACTTGTTAGGTTGACGTCGTAGTCGTCTGTGACAAATTTTAATGTATCTTTTTTGCCCCCTGGTTTGATGCCCAATACTAATAGCCTAGTGTCATCATTCGCTTCTTTCTGCTCCGACCACATTAGTCTTAGCCATCTTCCTTTTGCCTTAATTGGAATGGATGTTATAGAACCATCTCCCCATATTGTTTTAACCTTAGAAGAAAGGTCTACAGTTTCATAAATGTTGTTGGCTATATCTTCAACAACAGCACCTACCCCCTTGTCATATACGAATGTATAAGGCACCGTTCCTCTTTCTATCAGATCTCTAACACGTGTAGCACCTTGAAGCTCAAGCTGATCCATTACGCTTGGACCTGAAGAAGTCGGTTTCGACCAAAACGGAATATTTAATGAAGTGGTGTCATTCTCAAGCATCGTATGGAAAAACACACGAGCGCCATCTGGTATAGCATCAAGTAATTTTACAATATTGTCTGCGTCCTCTGGAGCATTCATATCATAGATAAATCCATCAGAAGTAAATGGAATACTTCCAAAATCGCTACCGCTATTTTTAAATATGACATCCTTTTGATCCCAAGCGAAAATGGAAACCATAGAGTTAAGTCCTCTTGGGTTTAGCGACGCCCAAGGCGTATTATTTACATATACCCAGAAGTCGCCTTCGTCACGGATTTCATTTTTAATGCGGACGTCCCATTCGCGATTGTCGTAAGACATATTGCGTGAAGTCTCATCAAGGATTAATTTGTAATAATTGTCATACTTCCATTGATAAAAGTGACTTTGATTCCACCCTGGAGCATGTCCGGACAAATGAATAAAAGAAGAACTTTGCCATCTACTTGCTTTCAATTGATCATTCTCTTTTATCGGTGCTATTCGCCAATAGTAGACGACACCTTCAAGTACGGCTATATCTGGACTCCATTCTATGATGCTCGTTTCATTTTCTAAGACAATCTCTTTTTTGAATGGACTTTCAAAAGTCTCGGAAGTATCTATTTGGATGATGAATGTTCCTCCTGGATCAAGTCCGTTATTCACAGCTGATCTTAAGATTATTTTATCTTCAGAATGAATACCAAAACTCTCTGGAAGTATAGGCTTAGCACTATTATCAAATACAAAGAAGGCTGTACCTAACTCTCCATTAGCATCGATGAGCTCATTGTTTTGTTCAGCTTTTTCATTTGGATATTCGGCTATGGAAGCTTGAGGGTCGACGTTTATCAGCAGCCGGTTACTTCCGATCCATCCTTCTCCAGGATTGTCCAGTTCGATTGTAATTGTACTATTGAATCTTGGAGCTGGTAGTGTTATGATTTGGGTATCAATTGCTGAACCATCTGGCAAAACATGTATGACTTCTACATCTAACACTTCATCTCGTGAAGCACCCAAATTAATCACATCAAATGTAAGTGTGAACGTAGGTGTCGTAGCATTAAGGATAGCAGGTTCTACAGTGACAGAAGATTGATCAACACTATAATCTGGTCCTTCGAAAGATCCGAATCTATAAGCAGGATCGCCATGTAAAGTCAATTGCTCAATCAATGTTTGTACGGATACAGAAGGGTTATTAGTTCTTTCTTCTAAGGATCGCTGTAGAATATCACCTATAGGAAGACCATACATATCACCTCCGATGAGATCATAAAGGTTGATGCCTGTGAAGTATTGTGGTTCAGGGTAGGCAGTACCTGAAGAAGCTATAAAAGCAATGGCTCCTTTGTTTTTTTCTAAAACAAAATCTTCACTGATGCCTCCTGCTCTTGTATGTATGTTTCCAGAGTGACAGCCGAGTGATAGGATGATTGGATTTCGACCTTCATTGCTATATTGACTTGGATCTTCAAGACTAAAATCAAAAGTTCCAACTGCTGAATGACCAAAGAAAGTAAGTAGTGCGGCACCCTTATCAATCTGTGTCATGATGGCTTCTGTAGTCGCTCTTTCAAGTGGATCTGCTGATGTCTTTCGAAACGTTTTTACATCTGCACCAAATGTATTGTTGCTGATGACGCCCCCCATATCATTTAGAAATCTAAAGAGTGCAGATTGATTAGAAGCGGAACCTCCACTTAGATGAATTACTCCTTTTTTCCAAGCTTGAAATTCTTGAGTTTGTTCTTCATTTTGTCTGATCTCATGGGTCTTGATTTTATCAAGATAGTTCATAACATCATCCGCTGTTCGAGCAGCTAACCTACCTATAGGTTTGACGGGATGTCGATACCCATCAAAGGCCATATAAAGATTATCTGATCCTGGAATTCCAAATGTAGGCACTAGCGCTTGTGTCTCCTGCTCTTCTTTTATCTCTGTATATTCTCTTCCCTTTCCAATTAGAAAAGTATAGTCAGGTAGATCTTCTTGATCTTGTAGAAACTTCATGAAGTTTTTAATCGCAATAGGATGTCCTTCGATGCCGTAGGCATACCTCTCTACTAAATCATCGATATCAATTATGGAAGTTTCATAGTTGCCTCCGAGATCTGAAGAACGATAATCTGCATATGCGTCTATCGCTCCAGAATTGATAAGCTCTTCATGAGATATGATAAGGTAAGCTCCAACTTCTGCCTTTGGCTTTAATGGAACAGCGCGAAGATTTTCTATTTGTTGAACACCAGTTTCCATGTCGACTAGCATCCAAGTGTGTTCCTTAGAAGCAGCCGATGTGACGAACTCTATAGTTGACCCATCTTGCTCGGGTGTGACGTAAGTCTGATCAGTAATATTATAAAGTATAGGTTGGCTTCCGCCAAATCCCTTAAGCTCGATATATCTTGATATGATTGAAGCTTGCTGGATGAAGCTTAACATCACCTCTCCATCAAACTCATAGCGTCTTGGATAATGTAACTCTATCTGTGCAATTGTATGTTTTTGATTTTCTGCGGATATCGGATCGATGTGGATCTGGTAATTTCCTTCGCGCAATTCAGATAGTGGGAATCTCCTGTCTATATCAACCACACCATAACCTTGCTGAGGAATCACTTGAAGTTCTCTAATTTCATTAGACAAAGACCAGTTGCGGCTGATCACATTGGTGCCCATTCGCATCACAATCCTTGGGTCGACACCAAATGAAGAAAGTCTATCTACTGGTATTTCAATTGTTCTTGATCCTGCAAGCTCGCTGCCATAACCTTCACTTTCATCCATTGAAGAGTACCTGATGAAGTTTCGACCGTCGTGAGATGGTTTGTGATGAAATTCATCATATGTGATGATCTCTCGGTGTATATAGTATGGTTCTTTAGGCGGTAGACTGTTGGCAGTCATACCATTAGCTATTTCTGTATATCTGATGCCATCATCTTGCGAAGACCATGTCAGATAATATGGCTTGTCCTGACTATATAAACTGATGAAAGGGTTGAGCTGATCTCTTTCTGCATCATCGAATAAGAGAGCATCCACACTGCCATCATTTGCAGTAGCGTAAAACTCTATGTAATCATCATCACTAAGTCGATCTTCCGAGGTGATGCGCAGTGCAACCTCCTGACCTAATGTGAAAAGTTGAAATTGATCAACGGCAATTTCCGCGACAGGTATTCCTGCTGCTTCTAAGGCCGCCTTAGAAATCCTATAGATGCCCTCTTTCCCTATTTCAAACTTGAAGTACGACTGGTCATCGTTGATCCACTCATCACCATATAGCGAAGGGTCGATCTGGGAAAATAAATTGAGAGAAGTTACCAATGCTATCAAAAAAAAGACAGCCTTAGCCCACGTATTTATCAAAGTAATGAGGTTATATCCGAAAATGAGTAGGAACGCAATACCTCAGGGTGGGCGCTTCTTTGAAAGAAGCTTGAGTGGTAAAGATATTACTATCTATTGATATATGTATTAACCATATACGTTAAGTGTCCATTTGAATACATAATTAGGGTATTTCTGAAGGTGAGACTTATTTAGTAAGGCCTCTTCTGCTCCCATAGCCACGCGGTCTGCATGATCTCTTCGATGCCATATTGAGGTTCCCAACCTAATCGCTTATTAGCCAACTCATTGTTAGCATATATGGCGATTACATCGCCTTCTCTTCTCGGACCAATCTCATAATTGAGA
>CALHUZ010000013.1 GCA_938039305.1 uncultured Saprospiraceae bacterium | reverse complement strand
CGCACATTTATCTTAGCTCTTGGCTTGCGTTCATCTAACAATATTGTCTAAAGTTTTAATGGAGGCTTAGACCCCAGCTCCTATCCTTTCTTAAAAAAAGAATCAACAGCTGCTTCATACTCAGCAGCAGACAAAAGTTGACTCAGATGTGTTGGGTCAATGTCTGTAACTTGCAATATCCAACCAGCCGTTTTAGAATCAGCAGATCTGGCGTAGCAATCTTTGTTTAGAATAGAAGGGTGGGTTAGGACATCTGGATTGATGGCTTTGATGATGCAGGGCGCAGGGGCATTTAATTCAATAGTAGTCTTGTTAGATTCTAAAATGGCCAATGGGTCGCCTTTAGAAATATGGTCCCCTTCTTTTACTTCTAAGTTGATCAATTGGATATCGCCAATGTAGCCTTGGGTCCAATCTGAGATGCCTAAGATGTAATAAGCATCTACCTTCCTTATCCAGCATTCTAACTGGTCATCATAAAGAGAGTCAAGGTCAACTGTTCTCATGAGATAGAGATGAAGGTGAGGGTGGAATTTATAATATTCTGTATCGTATTATTCTTATGCTAAGCTTAGTGAGGTATCAACATCACTGATACCTCACTTATAGCTAAGATTAAAAATAAATAGTTTATTGCGATATACAGCGTATCTCTTTTTCAAATCCCTTTTGGAAGTCTGCTATCCATTGCGCTGAGGTCTTTGTCCTCTTTGTGGTTTTGGAGCATTTTCTATTTCTTCTTTAGAAAGAAATCCGTTCTTGTCTGTATCGATTGTATCGAAGCGTTCTAGGAGTCTTCCTTTGATTTCTGTTTTGGCGAGTTGTCCATCTTTGTTGGTATCCATCTGCGCGATTAGTTCGTCTGCTGATGGAGGAGTTTGGCCTCTTTGATTAGTTCTGCGTTCTTGTCTTGCTTCAGTGACGGTCTCGTCTGCGGTTGGGATAACCTTGTTGGATTTGCAAGAAGCTAAGAAGGCGAGGGAGATGAGTATTAGTGTGATCTTTTTCATGGTATAGAATTTAGAAGTTTAAGTATTTCTGATTATTACTCTTTAGACAGCTGTTTTGGCGGAATCCTTCGGTGTCTATTGGTTTTTCTATAAATGAGGCATTTACGGACAGTGAAAAGGATCTATGACTTATCATCTCAATTCTTTTACTTTTGCATCCTTAATTCAAGAATTAGAACACAGTGGCTACAGATACATTACTACCTCTTAAGGAAAGCATAGCAGAAGGGCTAAAGGCAGTATTCGATCATGAGATCGGATTAGACGCGATCTCATTAGCGGAGACGAAGAAGGAGTTTGAAGGAGACTTCACATTGGTGGTTTTTCCATTTACGAAAGTGTTGAGGAAGAAGCCAGAGGAGATCGCGACTTTACTTGGAGATTGGATCAAGGAGCAGAAGTCTGACGTGGTAACTGGTTATAGTGTCATCAAGGGATTCTTGAACTTCTCACTTCCTGAGGCATTCTGGAAAAAGTCGCTTGCAGCTGTGCGATCAGCAGATCAGTTGGGTATACAAAGTGGTGGAGAAGGGAAGGTCTTAGTGGAATACTCCAGTCCTAATACTAATAAGCCACTTCACTTAGGGCATATCCGAAATATACTATTGGGATGGTCTACTGCGCAGATATTGAAGAGTGTAGGATACGATGTGCTGAAGACTAAAGTGGTCAATGACAGAGGCATCGCTATCTGTAAGAGTATGTTGGCTTGGCAATTAGATGAAGATCGAAAGACACCAGCGGATAGTGATGTGAAGGGCGATCACTTGGTGGGAGACTACTATGTGGCATTTGAAAGAATATTTCAGGCTGAGTATCAGCCATGGCAACAATCACCTGAGGGCCAAGCGGCTTATGGTGAGCGAAAAGATAAAGATCAATCTGAAGCGGCCTTCTTCAAGGCACACAAGAATAAGTACTTCAATGAGACGAGTGCACTCGGGAAGTCAGCGAGAGAACTACTGATCTCCTGGGAGAACAATGATCCAGAAGTGCGCAAGCTATGGGCTACGATGAATGGCTGGGTGTATGAAGGCTGGGAGCAGACATATGGTCAGCTGGGTGTATCATTTGACTTTAAGGACTATGAATCTGAGACATATCTGCTGGGTAAGGACATCATCCAAGAGGGATTAGCAAAGGAGAAGTTTTACCGCCAAGAGGATGGCAGTGTCTGGGTAGATCTCGAAGATCGCGGTCTTGACAAGAAGATATTGCTCCGTAGCGATGGGACATCTGTGTACATCACTCAGGATCTGGGTACGGCGCAGATGAGATACAAGGAGCATGGTGCAGAGCGGATGATCTACGTCGTCGGTGATGAGCAGGACTATCACTTTCAGGTGTTATTTGAGGCATTGAAGAAGTTAGAGGAGCCTTATGCAGAAGGGTTGTATCACCTGTCGTATGGTATGGTGGATTTGCCGACAGGCAAGATGAAAGGAAGAGAAGGTACCATCGTCGATGCGGATGATCTGATAGCGGAAGTGATCGGAGAGGTAGAAGCGGCGGCGAAGGAAAGAGGAGAATTGGAGGAGCTCACAGTAGCTGAGCGTCAAGATATATATCGTCAGATCGGATTGGCAGCACTGAAGTTCTTCATACTCAAGGTAAATCCAAAGAAACGAATGGTCTTCGATCCTAAGGAAGCGATCGATATGCAAGGACAGACGGGGCCATACATCCAGAATGCATACGTACGGATCAAGTCTATGCTGCGTAGAACGGAAGCGGCTGATATCGGCAGTCATGACGCATATGTGAGCTTAGATCCAAGCGAAAAGGATCTGGTCCGAGCATTGATGAACTACCCTGGTGAGGTGCGTAAAGCAGCGGAAGGATATGATCCTGCGCTCATCGCTCACTATGTCTACGACTTGGCTAAGAAGTTTCACAAGTTCTATCACGATGTACGTGTACTGAGCGCGGAGACGGAAGAGGCGAAGGCATTCAGACTGACACTGAGCGATCAAGTGGCTCAGACTCTGGATCATGCGATGAATCTGCTGGGTATTGAG
>CALHUZ010000012.1 GCA_938039305.1 uncultured Saprospiraceae bacterium | reverse complement strand
AAGGAAAGAAGAACGGCATCCCGCTGTATCATCACTTATCGGGGTATGAACTTAAGCTTTGAGATCAGTTGTGTTTGGCTGATTGATCGATTCAAGTGGATATTACAATCAGAATCATTGGGTATATATTCTAATTTGATCGGAGATGCTGGAAAGATCACAAAGGATCAAGCGAAGCGCCAAGGTGTAGAAATGATTAAGGCGTGCCTGATGAAAAGAGTCAATGAGGCGGATGCGTTGTTAGCGGATTGACAGTCTCTAATCAACTCTGCTTAATTGTTGCATTTCTTGGATAGCACCAATACCTTCAAATACATCGTTTTGATCTCGCTCATTTTTCCAACCCATTTTTGTCAGTTCCCCTCTAACTTCTATTTCACTTCTTTCTTTTACCAAATGATAAAATGCAAAATCAATAACCTCGGCAGGAACTTTGTTAATCTGATATTTTGACAAGTGCCGAATTATTTGAATGTATGACACTCCATATGTAAAGCCCAATTGAAACAACCAACTAACTACTAGTCCTATCCAACCTGTCTCTATTGAATCAATTATCAACCCTACTTTAAATTTGGCATTTAGATAATCTATAAACCTGCTTGATTCAATATCATTTTGATAAATGACTAATTGATAGTTGAAATATTGATTTAAAATATATGTCAGCAAAACAGTTCCAATGATGATGTAGTTTAGGTAATAAGCGGTGTAGTTGCTGATCTTAATCAAATATTTAAAAGCAAAACCAATTAAAAATCCAACGACAACTTCATAAAGCCCAATAAAATAAGCCATTTCAATAGTAACGTACGCTATCAAAAAGGCTAATACAACTGAAAGGAGCAAAGCTCCAATCAGAGCGATACCAATACTAGGTCTTCGGTGCTTTTTTGGTGGAGGTAAAGTTTCAGGAATAATGTAATCGTCAGGGTTTCTCTCTTTTTTTGTTTTTTCCTCTAATTCAGATAAGGCCTTATTATCGTATTCTTTTACCAATTCCTTTAAAGCATAAATGAATAGCTTAACCCTCTTTGAATTGAGCCCAAAATCGAACAAAGGGCTACTAATTGACTTGCTACAGACTTTGACTTCACCAGAATTATATGATATGGTTATCTTTTGTCCCCAATGAAAGTCACTAATTTTCCAACTTTTAGCTTCCACAGATAATTGATCATGATGAACTAAATTCCAACCCAACCTTTCAATTGCCTGAATTACTATTGGAATAAATACGATTTTATTTAACTCGGTCTCGAACTTAGCCTCATACTTGGGTGTCCAACCAAAACTGTGTTTTAAGTCTAAAGAACTTTCATATTTTTTGAGTTCTTCCGTCATTCATGTTTGATTTCCACGTTTACTAAACTTCAAAAGTTTAGTAAACGTTAACCGAATTAGGCCATTAACTTTCTCATTCGCTAATTCACGAATTTACTCATTCGCTAATTCCCCCTTCCCCTTCGCCTCATCCCATAGCTTATCCATCTCGCCAAGTGTCATCTCTGAAAGTGGCTTGTCGCTATTAGCTTCTATATATTCTATACGGGTCTTGAATTTTCTATTAGTTAGATCGAGGGCTCGGTTAGCATCAACATCGAGGTAGCGAGAATAATTGATGAGTGAGAATAATAGATCGCCAAACTCCTCTGTCTTCTTTTCAGCATCATCCATCTTGATGGCTTCCTTGAATTCAGCTAACTCCTCTTCTACCTTCTCCCAGACTTGATCGGTATGTTCCCATTCGAATCCAACTTGGGCTGCCTTCTCTTGCATGCGTTGCGCCTTGATTAATGCTGGAAGTGCATTAGGTACTCCTTGAAGGACACTTCTCTTGCCTTCTGACATCTTAATGAGCTCCCAGTTCTTTTTCACTGCCGCTTCATCTTTCACATCGATATCTCCATAGATATGTGGATGTCTGCGGATCAGCTTATCACAAACACTATGCAGCGCATCAGCAATATCGAAAGCTCCCTTTTCATCTCCGATCTTAGCATAGAAGACCATGTGGAGCATGATATCACCAAGTTCTTCCTTGACATTAGGCAGATCTTCATTTGCAATAGCGTCAACTAACTCATAGGTCTCTTCAACCGTCAATGAAGAAAGTGACTCCATCGTTTGCACTTTATCCCAAGGACATTGCTCACGTAGCTCATCCATGATCTTGAGTAGACGGCCAAAGGCCTCCATTTTGGCTTGATATGACAACTTTTCCTGATTTAAAGTGTATAAAATGCTAAAGTAAACTTAATAGCCCTTTACTCAGGTTCTTTTGGATAGATTAAGATACTTTTGTATGATATAAAAGTTCATATGTTATGAATCAATTCTTGGTTACATTACTTATCGTATTCGTTGTCTTCGGAGGATCGTTCTTGTTGATCAACATAAGACACATCGTCACAGGCAATGAGTTCAGAGGCACTTGCGCTTCTAACAACCCAATGCTGAAGAATGACATCGGTGAATGCTCCATGTGCGGTAAGAAGCCAGAAGAAGACTGTCAGATGCCAGAAGTAGCTAAAGCCTAAGCATCTCAATAACTCATCCATAAAGAGAATCTCTAATGATCAGAATCATATCTATTATCCTTGCTCTCGTTAGCATAGGATCGGTTACCCTATTGTCAGGCCAAAAGCCAGTCGAAGCAAGTAGCGTCGATATCTATAACAAGATCGAAAAGCTCAATGTCGTAGGTACGGTACTATATCTCGCTGCTCACCCAGACGACGAGAATACAAGACTCATCTCTTACTTTTCTAACGAAAGAAAGGTCAGAACTGCATATCTCTCACTCACTCGTGGTGATGGAGGTCAAAACTTGATCGGTACTCAGATCTGGGAAAAGCTCGGACTGATCCGTACTAATGAATTGCTCAGAGCGCGAAGTGTAGATGGAGGACAGCAGTTCTTCAGTCGTGCTAATGACTTTGGATACTCTAAGCATCCAGATGAAACATTAGCATTTTGGAATAAGGATGAAGTCATGCATGACATCATTAAGGTCATCAGAGAGTTTAAGCCAGACATCATAGTTAATAGATTCGATCATCGTACACCAGGAACTACGCATGGCCATCATACAAGTTCTGCTATGCTTTCTGTTGAAGCATTTGATATAGCTGGAGATATAGATTATAAGAAAGATAGACTTGGACACCTCGGAACTTGGCAACCTGAAAGAGTATTTTATAATACTTCATGGTGGCGATATGGTAGTAGAGAGAACTTTGCTAAGATAGATAAGTCTAATTTTTCTGCAGTTGACGCTGGCGTCTTTTATCCTAACAGAGGAATATCTAATACTGAAATAGCGGCTAGAAGTCGTTCTATGCACAAGAGTCAAGGATTTGGTTCTACGGGCACAAGAGGTTCTGAGATGGAATATGTAGAGCTTATAAAAGGAAGTAAGCCTACGGATAAAGAAGATCCCTTAAGTGGCATCGATGTCACTTGGAATAGACTGGAAAGTGGTGCTGCAATCGGTGCTAAAGTTAATCAGCTACTTTCTAATTTCAATTACGCAGAACCATCTGCAAATATCCCACAGCTAATATCCATTTATAAAGATGTTCAATTATTGAAAGATGATCATTGGAGAGGGATTAAGCTGGTAGAGATCGAAGAGATCATAATCGCTTGTGCGGGATTGTATCTCGAAGCAAAAGCGGAAAGCAATAGCGCCGTGAGAGGAGCCAGTGTAGTTGTTGATATAGAAGCAATTAATAGATCGAATGCAAATGTTTCTTTAGGACAAGTTGCTTTTTCTAATCAACCAGAGCCTTTACAATTAGAAACTGAGCTTACGCCAAATCAAAGAATCACATCTGAAGCAACTCTAAACATACCAAGTGACTTTGCATATTCTAACCCTTACTGGCTGAATGAAGCAGGAACGATGGGCATGTATAATGTCAAAGATGAAGCCCTGATTGGAAATCCTGCATCTGCAGCTGCATTTACAGCAATATTTGACGTAAGTATCAATGGACTTCCATTATCAATAGAAAGAGATGTAATCTACAAAAGAAATGATCCTGTAGATGGTGAAGTGTACGAACCATTCTATGTGATGCCAGAGGCATCTGTTGCATTTACGGATCCAGTGTACATCTTTCCAGACAATATCAAAAAAGATATCAATGTCAAAGTGAAAGCATATAAGAATAATCTAAGTGGAACTCTTGCTTTGAATCACCCCACTGACTGGACAGTCATTCCTGCTACACAAGAAATCAACATTGAAAAATTAGGTGCAGAAGAGATGATCACTTTTTCAGTGATTGCTCCTGCGAGCTCTTCATCTGCAGTTATGTCATTAACCTTAACGACAGCAGAAGGCGTAAAGCTTGACAAAGCTGTGACTGAGATCAGATACGATCATATTCCAGCACAGATATTGTTGAAACCAGCGACCTCTAAATTTGAAAGAATCAGTTTAGTGACTAAAGGCAAAAACATAGCTTATCTACAAGGTGCCGGTGATGATGTCCCAAAGAGTCTTAGACAGATCGGATACAATGTAACAGAGATCGGCGGCGGAGATGTTTCACCTGAAACATTAGGCGCATACGATGCGCTTGTTATAGGAATTAGAGCCTACAATACAAGTAAAGAATTGCTTTTAAAAAAGAGTGCCTTGATGGATTATATGAATGGCGGCGGAACGGTCATCGTTCAGTACAATACAAGTAGAAGAATCAAGGGAGATGATATAGGCCCGTATCCGATGCAGTTATCAAGAGATCGAGTGACAGATGAAACTGCTGAAGTAACATTTGAAGAACCAGATCATGAAATATTGAACTATCCCAATAAGATAACAGCAACTGACTTCGAAGGTTGGGTGCAAGAAAGAGGATTGTACTTCCCTAATGAATGGGATGAAAAATATAGTGCTCCGATATCATGTCATGACAAAGGAGAGCCGGCAAGACAAGGTGGAATGTTAGTAGCTGAAGTAGGTGAAGGACATTTTATCTATACAGGTTACTCATGGTTTAGAGAGCTTCCTGCTGGAGTGCCAGGTGCTTTTAGGCTTTTTGCAAACATGCTTTCTATCGGAAAGAATAATGTGTCATCATCACAATCTACAACTGGAGGACGCGATGAATAATCTATCAGAAAGCAAAGAACAATCAGCAGTAAAGAAGAGTGGCTTGCCACCAGTTTTTAAGACTTGGAATCAGCTTTATGCTTTTGTGATTGTGCTGCATGTCATTTTGATATTTGTCTTTTACTTCATCACTGTTAGTTATTCTTGATTTGACCGATAAATTGAATCTTAGGTTTTCTTGTTTCTTTAAAACTTCAACGTCTGAATTGATATGAGTGGGATTGATTGGACAGTGATGTTGGGTACTTTATTTGCCATAGTAGCCTATGGTATTTATAAAACAAGAAATGTCTCAAGTGCAGAGAGTTTCATCTTAGGAGACAGAGATCTAAAGTGGTATACGATAGGGTTATCTATCATGGCTACTCAAGCCAGTGCTATTACTTTTCTATCTACTCCAGGTCAAGCTTTTGATGATGGTATGGGCTTCGCACAATTCTATTTTGGCTTACCTATAGCCATGGTGCTTCTTTGTGTATTTGTCCTTCCGATCTATTATAGATTGAAGGTATATACAGCTTACGAATATCTTGAACAAAGATTTGATATTAAAGTAAGACAGTTCACAGCATTTCTATTTTTACTTGGGCGTGGTCTTGCAGCTGGCATAACTATTTACGCTCCAGCCATAATCCTTTCCATAATTCTTGGGTGGAACTTATGGTGGACAATTGTATTCTTAGGTGTAGTAGTGATTGCATATACTATGTTTGGCGGAACTACAGCTGTTAGTCAGACGCAAAAGACGCAGATGATCATTATCATGGGTGGACTTGTTGTGGCTTTTATAGTTTTGGTTT
>CALHUZ010000011.1 GCA_938039305.1 uncultured Saprospiraceae bacterium | reverse complement strand
CCATTCTCAATTGTTAATCTTTGATACTCTTCATTTTTAGGATTCCACTTGATCAATCCTTTGCCGTTGGTTGCAAGCCAGAAGTGAGCACCATCATCATATATGTGCTGTAATCTTGAAAAAGGATAACCTGTTCCTTCGTGATAGCCCTTAATCACAGCTGAGTCAGGATGAGTCAAAAAAAGGCCTCCATATGTTGCTACCCAAAGACCGTCGGTATCATAATGGAAGTTAGTAACTTCGGAATTTCCAAGTATGGTGTCCTTGTTTATTTCAAGATCAACAGTCAAAGATTCATTACTGATATCATATTTCATGAGTCCGCTTGAGGATCCCATCCAGATGGTTTCAGATTGAGGATCCTTAATAAGTGTTGTAGATGCATGAACAACATTTCTCGCAAGATGAGTCAGCTTAGGTCTATGCGATTGGCTTTTGGAAAGTTTAGTTATACCTTGTCTATGCCCACTTACAAATAATATGTCATCGTCATATTGTATAATGCCAAGCGCCACAGCAATACCATCAAAAAGCAACTTGGCACCTTCACTATTATTAGTTCTTTCAACTTCATAGATTCCTTTATAAGAACCCACAAGTAGCCTACTACTATCAAGTGAGTGTATAACTCTGGTCTCTATTGGATCAGTAGGGTCATGTAGATATGATTGGAAGTTGTTGGGTTTACTACTCCAGACCGTCACTCCATGTTCACTTGTATACCATAGGTTTCCGTAAGAGTCTCTATACCAATGGATTGTTCTAACATCATTGTCATTTAGTTGGGCGCCATCAGAAATTTGACCATCCTTTACTATAAAATTTTGATCATGGATTCTTAATAAGTATTGGTCATCAGACATACTTATTACCTGTAGATGTTGAGCAAATCGTCTGTTCTCAAAAATTTGAAAATCGGGATTGCTAATCTCTTCTAATATATTCTCGGGAGTAATTTGATAGATTTTAGTAGGCGAATCATCTCTATATGAGTATGCAAGCCATAATGATTGTCCAAGTGTCTCTGCACCAAGAAACATAAGTCCATCTGGTATTGGAATCTCATGAATTACTTCTCCATCCAAATTTAAAACATGAATGGCTCCATCAATATCTGCCCAAAATGAATTTGAATCTCTTGGGGTGACATAATGATATTGCTCAAGATTAGCTCCTTTAAACATTGGGCGAAAATCACCGCTATAGAAATAATACTGACGATCAGATGTGCCAATCCATATCCCTTTTTCTGTCTCTTTGGCTATCCTAATATCCTTTTCTTGAAATGGAGCTGAAGCGAAATGTTGATTAAAAGACGTTATCTCTAAACTCACAGGATCTACGATATCAATCATGATTGGTCTATAAAGACTGTATCTTTGATAATCTTGATTAGAATAAACACCGCTTGTCCCTAAGTCCATAGCCCAAAGAAACCCTTCTGTATCACGTAGTATCGCCTCTACACCATCATTTCTTAGATTGCTGTTTACCTTACTTAAATTTTTAAAATTATATCCATCATACCTGCTGACGCCTTTGTTGGTTCCAACCCATATGAGTTGATTATGATCTTCGGTTATACATTGGGTCCATCTCGTGGAGAGCCCTTCAGCTATTCCCAATGTCCGTTCAAAGTTGATGTTATTCTTTTGAGACAAGAGATGCCCTGACCAAAGTATAAGAATAGGTATTAAGCTAAATCGCAGAAAGAGCATCGTAACCAGGGCTAAATCTAATTAACAAGAATAGGAAATTTGATCCGATATATGCGGTGAAAGAGAAAACTAAGTTTGATTATTAATGATTGTTACATATCTCTGTATTCATGGTTTAATGGTTGTATAGGTCGCTTATGCCTTATTGTTATAAAATCTTGGACCTACTAATTTGCTAAAAGTAGGTCTAGAAGCTTAGTTACGACGTATAAGTCCCACTAATTAAGAAAGACGTCATAAAAATTTAGATAATCGCTTTTCGCGATAGAGCTGGTGCTCATTATCTTCAATATTTGTCTTATTAACACAAGAAAGATTATATTTCAAGTGGCAGCCTTTTTGTTACATAATGCGTATTGCATTATACAAAAGCAAAACCACAACAATGGTAGCTTAAAATCATTGAGGACGACTTATCAGAATCGTTAGATCTTCAGTTGAAACTTGAAAATATTGGGATTACATCCATAATAACATCAACTATTTTTCGTGATAGTGTCCAAAAAGTCAACGATGGTCATTTTGATGTAGCCTTTGTCGATATCATGTTAGACAAGGATGATAAAGGAATAGACCTTGCCGAACTGCTTTCATCAAAAGGGATTCCTTTTATCGTCACCACCAATCTTACTGATCCATCACACTTTTATGATGTAAAAAACATCGGCCTATGTCATACATTCAAAAGCCAATTGATCAATTAGAATTGCGATATCGATTGGAAAGTTTTGTTCAGCTACTGACAGACTCAAAATCTCATTTCTTTTTTCACAAAAATGGAAATGAGCTCATTCGAATTGAAAAAGTCGATATTGTTTACCTAGAGGCGGAAGGAAATTATGTCATGTTATTCACTCGCTATGAAAAGCACATGATTAGATCTTCACTCAAGACTTTGCTTCAGAAGATTGATTCATCTACGCTTATGCAAATCCATCGCAAGTGGGTGATTAGTTTGGATCTAGTTCATTCTTACAATTTCAAAACTAAGAAGGCTGACTTAGGTGGGTTGCCATTTCCTGTAAGTCGAAAATTTCAGTCTAAACTGTCCAAACATTTAGTTAACTCTTAGTTTCCGAACAATTAGATTCCATAAAAAAGGACAAAAGGTACACTATAAGCATACCGATTGTATTGTTCTAATTTTGGTTGCCCGAGCTATATCAATGCTACTACACAAGACTATCGTCCATATATTGCTCATTCAGGATACATCAAGACAAAGCCATTAACAAACTCAAGGACATAGTTGAAGAAAACATGAATGCATCATAAGTATGGTCCTTTTTAACTCAACAGGTCTTCTGATAAATCAAGGGTAAACTCACCTAACTTTCTGGAGGGGGGAGCATATCCAATGTTAATTCATAATTTCGTTCTATCTACGTACCAGTCAGACGACTAACAATAATCACTGTGGATGGTAGCAACGTATTGAATCGTTTAGGTCCGTTAAAGCTATGTAAAAACCAAATAGAGATGCCGTTCATGCATGAACTTATAAATCAATACTAATTCAAAAAGCCTAAATTTGGTCTATGCCAATGAAGCAATACCAAAAGTATCTTGTTACAGCTGTACCTGTTGTATTAGCTCTTTTAGTAGGATATTATTTTTTTGATATCGT
>CALHUZ010000010.1 GCA_938039305.1 uncultured Saprospiraceae bacterium | reverse complement strand
TCCTCCGCCCTATGCAGCGCTGCTATAACTCCTTCCTTAAAGCCCATTTGTACACTGCGCTTATTGAAACCATTAATAGCTGCTTCGGTTGTTCCGCCTTTACTGGAAACCTTCGCGATCCATTCATCACAAGAGATGTCATACTTATTGAAAAGGTCAACTGCTCCTTTGAATGTCTGATAAGTCAATAACTCAGATTCAGCTTGCGTGAATCCCATCTCTTTGGCTGAAGCGATTAGGGATTGCATGAAGTAGAATACATAAGCTGGACCAGAACCTGATATGGCTGTTGCCGCATTGATCATTTCTTCTCGTTCTACGTATATCGTCTTGCCACTTGCACTCAGAAGGTTCTGGACTGTGACCAATTCTATACGAGTTACTTCCTCGCTTGATGTATAAACCGTCATTCCTGCACCTATCTGAGCAGGTAGATTAGGCATCGCTCTGATGATTTTTGAGGCATTGAGGCCCTTTCTTATTGTTTCCGTTTTTACACCTGCCATGATAGACAAGATCAACTGTTGGCTATCAATGAAGTCTTTGATACTATCGAAAAGCTTATTAATGTCTTGCGGCTTTACAGCTAAGACAATGAGATCCATATCTTTGATATAGTCGCCAGGAGTCCCTAAAACTTGGCCGATCTCAAGTGCTGCTAATGTTTCAGCTTTATCTGGGCTCTTTTCAAGAATAAACATATTCTTAGACTCGACAATATGAGATTTTAAAAATCCACGAGCATATGTCAAACCCATATTGCCACCTCCGATGATCAGTATCTTCATGATTCAGTATTAGTGATAGTGTAGAGCATAAAACGTGCCTATCCTTATTAACGCTCGTTAATAGATGAAAAATGACGTTCGTCGATGATTTGCTTGGCAAATCGATAATTCCCAAGGGGCGGTCTTGTTGATTTGTTTTGGAGGTGACTTTAGGGCCATATTTGAGTCATCGATCACTTAAAAACATTAACGATGAAAAAGACAAAGACTTTAGATCACTATGCAAGAACAACCATCCTAATCACTGTTTTAGGTTCTTACTTCGGTATTTTAATTACGGCTGGAATCTTTATGTAAGGCTAGAGGAAATCCTGAATTAAAACTCACTCTTGAAGTGAAATACAATATCAGGATGACCTTCTTGGACTGTCTTTAGCCCCCACGCCGTTTCAGCCATATAGACGAGTTTGCCATCCTTATCATGAGCGATGTCCTTCTTACGTCTCTTGATGAATTCTTTAAGAGCCACTGGATCATCACTTTCCACCCAACAAGCCTTAGACAAGTTGATAGAATCGTAAGTACAAGAAGCTCCGTATTCATGCTCAAGACGGTATTGGATCACGTCAAACTGTAGCGCTCCGACCGTACCTATGATCTTGCGTTGTGAAAGCTCCATGGTAAATAGCTGAGCAACACCTTCATCCATCAACTGAAGTAAGCCTTTATTGAGCTGCTTGGTCTTGAGTGGATTCGCATTGTTGACATAACGGAACTGCTCAGGCGAAAAGCTCGGTACTCCCTTGAAGTGTAGTTTTTCTCCAGAAGTAAGGGAATCGCCTATTTTGAAATTACCACTATCATACAAGCCTACTATGTCACCTGGAAAAGCTTCGTCAACTACCTCTTTTCGAGCTGCCATAAAGGAAGTTGGATTACTAAACTTTATCTTTCGTTCTAGTCTGATGTGCTGATAGTTGGTATTGCGCTCAAAAATACCAGAGCAAACTCTTAGAAAGGCGATGCGATCTCTATGCTTCGGATCTATGTTCGCATGAATCTTAAATACAAACCCTGAGAATTCTTTCTCATTTGGCTGGACCACTCTTTCCTCTGTCGTCCTAGGTAAAGGCGTTGGGGCTATCTCCACAAAACAATCAAGCAATTCCTTGACACCAAAATTATTAATCGCACTACCGAAGAATACTGGACTGTGATCTCCATCTAAATAAGTCTGTCGATCAAAAGCGGGATAGACCTCCTTTATCATTGTCACCTCTTCTCTAAGTTCCGCCGCAGCTCTTTCTCCTACAATTTTATCAAGTTCTGGATCCGTGAGATCACTAAAGGTGATCGTATCTTCTTCGTTCTGCTTGCCATGAGGATTAAAAAGACAAAGCTTCTCCTCATACATATTGTATACACCTTGAAATCTCTGACCCATACCTATAGGCCAAGACATCGGTACTACATTGAGCCCGAGCTTCTCTTCCACCTCATCAAGAAGATCTATTCCGTCCTTACCTTCTCTGTCCATCTTATTAATAAAGACGATGATCGGTGTCTTACGCATCTTACATACGCTGACCAGTTTCTCTGTCTGCGTCTCTACACCTTTGGCAACATCTATAACTACAATGACACTGTCTACTGCTGTTAGTGTGCGATAAGTGTCTTCAGCAAAATCCTTGTGACCAGGTGTGTCAAGAATATTAACCTTACGATCCCTATAGTCGAAGGCCATAACTGACGTAGCCACAGAGATACCTCTTTGTCTCTCTATCTCCATAAAGTCAGACGTAGCGGACTTCTTGATCTTATTGGACTTCACTGCTCCCGCCACTTGGATCGCTCCACCAAAGAGCAATAGCTTCTCAGTCAAGGTGGTCTTTCCGGCATCCGGGTGAGAGACAATTCCAAATGTCCTGCGCTTATTAATTTCTTCTTCTAAAGTCATGCTTCGATTCTAAGAGCATGCAAAAGTAACTCAAAGCTTTTTAAAGATGGATTATGTATTTTAGAAGGTCAGATCTGTATATGGGAAACAAAGTACTATGGGTTTTATGCTGTATTATATTTTGTACTGAAGTCAACCAGGCTCAAGTAGAAGTCATAGCAAGCAGATCACTATCACTTACCGTAAATGATAGCCAAGTAACCTTTCCATATTATGCCTCCGAAGATCTGGAAGCTAAAAATGAAGCAATCGAGAAAGTCATATTAGTTGTTCATGGTACTAATCGCAATGCCGATGTTTACTATGACAACATGAAGGAAGCCTTAGATCGTCGTCCAGAACAAAAAGAAAAGACAGCCGTCATAGCACCGCAGTTTCTGACAGAAGAAGATATTGATATATTCAATCTGGGAGATGAGTATGTCTACTGGTCTTCAGATGGTTGGAAGGTAGGAGCCAATAGTAGAGACGAATCAAGTAATCCCAGAGATTTTAGAATTCCCTCCTACTCTATACTTGACTCAATGATCTTAAAAGCTGTCGAGTCATTTCCTAATCTGAA
>CALHUZ010000009.1 GCA_938039305.1 uncultured Saprospiraceae bacterium | reverse complement strand
CGATAGCCAGATGAGAATAGTTATGGAGGGATGATGTGTGTGGAAGGGGGAGCATGACGTATATTGTTGTGGAGCCGGAGGGATTCGAACCCTCGTACTACTATATAAACGCAGTCAGAACTTACAGATTCTCACGCGAAGTGTGAGGCAATATCGTTGAAGCCCTGTGAATGAATAATGAGCAATAATAATCGGGTATCTACACTGCTGCATAACCGCAGTCAGAACTCACAGTCCGTCGCGCCTTAGCGTGACTCGATACCGTTGAATTTTTGTGAATGATTTAATGAGCAACTATAAAACAGGGTCTGCACTGCTACGGATGTAACGCAGTGGAAGGAGTAGGGGTGCAGGCAGCTTAAAGGGTAATCCTGTGATAGCGCAAATGCTAACACTTATGAAGTGGAACGTGCCGGAGCACATTATCTTCTGAGGTCGCCGTAGGTGGGGGAGGATGTAATGGGTGTAGGATCATGGGTGTGGGGGTAAAGTAAAATCAACCGAGTTCGATCAGCGTAGATGGTTGATGTACTAAGAATGAAAGCGTCACCCTCGTCACCTCTCAATATATGCTATAATCACTTTTATTATGGACAGAATGGTGGTAGGGTTTGTCATCTTGGTATTATTAAGAAATACTACTGATTTTTGTTGCGAAGTTACAAACTTGGTACAGCGTTAAATAGTATTACGACTTATAGAATAAACAAATATTAGCACTGCACTGTAACCACTCAAAGCTGATCATATACGCACTTAATTATGCGCTATCTCTGCTGCCTGAATAGCTTCATCTAAATGAACAGTTACTTGTTTATGACTACCAAAAAAAGACCTATTTGAATATAATTCAAGGGTCGCAATTAATGCCCCCTGTTTTTCCTTGATAGATATCACTTCAACTTTCTGCCCTTTAAGGCTCTTATTATTGAGAACGCCCCCTTTTTTTATGATAAAATTGGGCTTTGGAAAGTTGACATACTTATAATCGTCCAAACGAGACTTTTGTAGAATAAAAGTGTCTCCAACGCTCACATTATGTTCTGAATGTTGCCCATAAGAAGCTCCATATAAAAAACCGAAAAATATTAGAAGGATTGCCTTAGTTGACATAAGCTATTATTTTTTTTCACCTTTAAAAAAGATACTTTTTTAAATAAATTATATCACTGAAATAACAACATGAAAATACAATTTGTTCAGTGTTGATGAAAATTAATTTGAGACGTCTTTCGGCTATAAATTATGTTACGTCATTAGCTTTTCTTAACTCCAGTTAGTTCTTTTAATTACAGACTATTTTAATGAGAAGAGATTTCGATTAGCTCAAGATTATAGCCTGTTTATCGCATTGCTCATTAGACTTCGCCATTAGTTCTATGCCCTTTAACATTAGTTGATCTTGCTCAAGGTTAAAGAGTGATTTCTATTTCTTCTTTGTCCAAGGATTACTACAAAGCTTTTGAAGTACTTCCCAGACATGAGCATTTAATACTAATCTCTGAAGAAATCTAGCCCACGTGGTTGTGTCAAGTTATGTAACAGTTACCATCTTTACACCATATAACTGCAGTCAGAACTTACAGTACGTCACGCCTTAGCGTGACTCGATATCGTTGAAGCCTTGTGAACGATTAATGAGCAATTATAATAGGTATCTGCACTGCTGCGTGTGTTAGGATCGGAGATTGTAAATCTCTGATAGCGTGGGTGGAGCAGGGGTGCAGGCTGGAATGACGGATCTTCTTGTGGTGGTACTGGAGCGAACACTTATGAAGTGGAACGTGCTGGAGCATGTAATATCTGAGGTCACCGTAGGTGGGTGAGGATGTTATGGGTGGAGGATCATGGGTGTGGGGTAAAGTAAAATCGACCGAGTTCGATCAGCCTATATGGGCAAACTTCGAACAACGTTCATTGCAAGATAATAGCTCACTGATCAATTCGCTTTGCTCTTGGCTCGATGATCTTAGTACAGTTAGCGATAAAGGTCTCGTTATGGAAAGTGGTTTCAAAAAAAGTGGCTGCACTTATGCAGCCACTCTCCTTTTCACGGAGTAATTAGAGATATGAATCCCCAATCAAATTAGAATATTAGGTCGAGGCAGAAAGCCGTACAAATATCGAATAATCTTTCTTTTCTTGAACTTAGTTTATTAGCCAGTCAGTGGATGTGAAACTATAGAGGTATTGCATCCCAATAGATGAGCAAAGTCATAATAAAGGGTGATTAAGGTCATTCATTTAATTGGAACACGAAGTGAACTTAGCGACTCACCGATCACCCAGTAGGCAGATACAAATTTAATAGCCTAATGTACGACAAAAGAAGCTCATCAATCTTTCCCGTGTTTCTTTTGGCGGGATGATACAATGATCTGCTTATTGGGGCATGTAGGTGAGTGAAGGTTCATCAAGGATGATGATTTGATTGTTGTCTATCTCTATCAGCTTCTCTGCCTTAAAGTTAGAGAGTGTTCTGATCAATGTTTCTTTGGCGGTTCCTGCTTTGGATGCAAGGTCTTCTCGAGTGACATCGACTATCTTCAAGTCATCATGTGATGTGGAGAATGATAAGAGGGCAATGGCTACTTTACGTCGGACAGAACTATAGGCTTGTTCGATAAGGAGTTGCTCTACATGTTCTGCTTTATTAGCAATCATCTTGATGAATTGGGCAGCAAAGTCTTTATCGTTGAATAAGAGTAATTGAAAATCTTGATCTGGGATAAGTCTTAGGGTTGTATCTTCGAGCGCTACTACACTATCAGCGTATTTACTACCGGTAATAAGAGATTGAAAGCCAAAGAAGTCTCCAGAGTTATAAATTTTGGTGATTAGTTCTTTACCAAACTCATTGGTTTGAATGCACTTTACAGATCCAGATGCTATAAAGTATAGCCAATGAGGCGTGCTATTGGCCTCATAGATGACGTCTTTCTTGTGGAATGTTCTTAGTTCTCTATTTTCCGTAAGGTGTTGGAGTTGCTCTTCTGCTCTTGCTTCAGAGAAGAATCTTTGTAGGTCGTTATCGGATCTATCAAACTGTTTTAAAGTGAGTTCAGCTTTTCGTAATCTGATCTCAATTGTCTCCAAAAGTTCGGTATCGTCAAATGGTTTTGTGATATAGTCATCTGCGCCAAGCCCCATGCCTTTTCGGAAGTCAGATTTTTCTGATTTAGCGGTGAGGAAGATAAATGGAATATGATATGTCTTGGTGTTATTATTGAGAATTTTTAAGACTCCGAATCCATCTAACTCTGGCATCATAACGTCGCAAATAATGAGATCGGGGGATTCTTTTAGCGCTTGTTCTACACCTTGTTTGCCATTGACTGCACCTAACGTTTTGTAGCCGGCAAGCTCGAGTATTTCACAAATGTTCTCTCTTACTTCAAGTGTATCCTCAATGACCAAAATCTTCTTCATAACTCAACCATCTTACTCCTCAATTATAGGCAAAGTGACAGTAAAAGTGGTGCCTACTTCTGGTTTACTTTGAAAAGTAATATTGCCCTTTAGCACTTCGATGTATCTCTTAACGATATTAAGCCCAAGCCCTGTACCTTGAATATTTTCCACATTAGTCGCACGGAAGAATCTTTCAAAGAGGTATTGCTGTTCTGACAAGGGGATACCAATACCATGGTCGATAATATCGATTGTCATGATATGGTGATCTGTTGTGATGCTACAAGTTATATCGGAATCTTCGGGGGAGTACTTTATGGCATTGGATATGAGGTTAAACATGATATTCTTAAGAATTCGGGGATCAGTATTGATTTGATGATCAGGCCCAGTGAATCGATGAATGATATTTTGATTGGTTTTAAGAATGCTTCTGACGTCCGAGGAGACGTCGTTACATAGATCTTTTATATTGATACTTTGAATGTTGATGTGGACCTTTCCTTCTTCGAGTTTACTTAAAGAAAGGAAGTCATTGAGGATACCAGTAAGATTGGCTACTGAGGATTTGATTCTATTTATATGTTTTAGCCGATTATCCTGTTGGTGTGTTTCTGGATATTTGGATATGATCGATGCGGATGATAATATAGTACTGAGTGGTGTCCGAAACTCGTGAGAAGCCATAGATACGAACCTTGACTTGAGTTCATTGAGTTCTTTTTCTTTGGCGAGTGCCGCTTGAAGTTCTATTTGGCTTTCCTCGATCTGCCGATTGGACTTGAGTAGTTCATTGACTACATCTTCGAGTTCTTGGGTACGCTCTTCGACTTGGGATTCGAGGGAACTGTTCACCTCTTTTAGTTTTTGCTCCGCTTTTTTGACATCCGTTAAATCATGAATTATACCCGTAAAAATCGTGCGATCATTAAGGATCACTTCACTAACCCCCAGTCTAAAATCAAATGTTACTCCATTTTTTTTTAAGCCTTTAACTTCTCTTCCTATCCCAATTATTCTGGGTTCTTTTGTCTTCTGGTATCTCTTGATATAGCTATCATGCTCTTTTTTATAAGGCTGTGGCATGAGCATCTTGATATTGTGACCTATCACTTCATCGGGGTCATAATCAAAGAGCTTTGCTGCCGACACATTGATGGTTTCGATCAACCCTTGGTCATTGATGGTAATAATACCATCAATGGCTGTATCAATGATACTTTTTAGGCGATTAGCAATATCCTTTAACTGGGTTTCTTCTTTTGACATAAGCCTTATTGATATAAATCATACTGTGATATGACCTTAGTCATGGTTATGTAGAAATGTAACTATGATATTTGAATCAAAAGTAATCAATATGAATCTTTTAGCACCCATATCCAGCATCATGACAACTCGGATGATCACAGTAAAGCCAAGTGATACAATGAAGAAGGTTGAAGAGATTTTTAGGCAAAACAGTATCCATCATATCCCGGTACTCGAGGATGGAAAATTAGTGGGAATTGTGAGCAAGTCCGATTATCTTTTTTTCAAAAGAGGATTTGTGGATCAGAATACTGATGCACTGTTGGATTTGTACAGATTGAAAGTATGGAAAGTAGGTAAGGTAATGACTACGAAGCTTGCTAAAATGGATGTAAATGATAGGGTTAATGTTGCTCTTGAAGTATTTCGAGTGAATCGTTTTCATGCCATCTTAGTTACAGATGAAGATCGTCTTGTCGGTATTGTGACTACTCATGATATCATAGAAAACTTAGCAAGAGCCAAGATGGCTGTTAGTGCTTACAGTTAGTGATGGTAGATATCAAACTATACGGTCAACAAACGTCTACCTATGAGTACGTGAAGTTAATGCTCCAGCGGCACATTGGGTCGTCTGGTATAATACTGAATATAGAAGAGGTAAATGATTGGGAAAGTATAGTGAGAGATAAAGTTCAGTCATTGCCTATGGTTTTGGTTAATGGTGAGGAAAGTATCGATTATAGTCAAAGTGCCAACATTCATTCATTTATAAACAATGTTACTTTGAAAGTCTTAAGAGCAGAGAACTATGGTCAAGTAGATAAGATCGTAGTTCCAACTGATTTTAGTGATACTGCCACGAATGCCTTGGTTTATGCTAAGGGGCTTAATGGAAAATTGGAAGGGATTATACAACTCGTTCATGTATATAAACCAGGGACGCAAATAGATACAGGCTCGGAGTCTAAGCGGCAAGAAATGTTTGATAACTATCTATTAAAGATTAATCAATCTTGGGCCCATAGTAGTGATGGGATGTTGCCTATAGATGGAGATTTTCGGACTGGTTTTGTTGTTGAAGAGCTTGAGGAAATATGTGCGCAAGGTGTAGCTAATCAACAACTCATCGTCATCGGTAGCACTGGTGCGTCAGGAGCTTTAAAAAGGATCTTTGGATCTGTTAGTACAGAGATAGCAAGATCTATAAAGAATCCAATTGTTGTAGTGCCGCCACATGCGACATATCAAGGGATAAGGACAATAGTTTATGCGCTTAATAACTTAGCAGACGACCGTAAAGTCTTGCCTAAAGTCTTGGATTTTTGTGAGCGTATGAGTGCCGACTTAAGATTGGTACATGTATCTAATGAGCAATCATATCCCATAGAAGAATTAAAAAGCGAGACGCTAAGTCATCAACCAACTATGTCTGTGAGTTATGATACTATCAGTGGTTCAAATATCGCATCTTCTCTTGATGATTATGCTTCTAGACATACTGCAGATCTCATCACAGTAGTGCCACAAAGTAAGGGGATCTTTCAAGATCTACTTAGACAGAGCGTTACAAAGGATATGGTAATTGGATCCTCAACACCACTTCTTATCCTACATCCTTAGGATGTGAAAATACTTGTGCCCATAGACGCTTCTCAAGAAAGGATACATCCGTTCATATATGCTATGAAGAAGTACCCTGGCGCTTCTTATACTATCATGAACGTATCAAGTACTATCGTAAATGACAATTTTCCGTTGGAAGTAGCTTCTGGGTTATCATTAGAAAATAGCAACGACACAGATATCAGAAGTCGGATACAGTCTCAGCTTGGGTATGATAACTTACCTGATAACGTAAGGATAGAACATTATCACGGAGAGGCTGTACACATGATATGTGAGAAGATAAAAGCTGAACCTTATGACTGTGTATTCATGGGTTGTAAGGATAAGTACAGCTTGATTGATAAAATTTTTGGAACAGTGACTCTAGGAGTTATTAAAAGTTCTAAGGTCCCCGTCTTTGTTATTCCTCAATATGCAACCTATCAAGGTTGTGATCGGGTAGTCGTCGCAGCGGATGACCATATCGCTGAGCCTGCGGTTTTAACGGCCTTAAAAGCATGGAATAGTGAAGAAGCGCACACTAAATTTTTGCATATTAAGGAGGAAGGCTCAGATTCTTTTGAGGTTTCAATAGATAGGCTATTGAAGCAGTTTACTCCTTCATTTTCTTATGAAGTAGAAGAGGTAACATCCAATCATGTTGCAGACAGTTTATTAGCTAAAGCATATAATGACAACGCTCAGTTACTCATTGTCATAGCCAGCAACTCAAGCTACATACACTCTTTGATCTTTCAAAGTAAGTCCAAGGAGATTTTAGAAAGGTCGGCATTACCTATGTTGTTTTTGCATACTGAATGAAGAAGCAGGACATAAATATTATGACGTGTTAAACATTATGCTTTAAGATTCTTTTAGTTATCAGTAAAAGTCTTCAATAATAGAATCAAGAAAATCACTCATAAGCCAATTAGGCTATGACCAAAGTTGTTTTCACGGAGGATTGGGTATTTCCAATCCGGGATATTAGAGGTCAATGTTGCATTGGCCTCTTTTCTATTTTATGAAGATCCTGTTGGGTCGAACTCGTATGGGATATTAAACTTGCTTCTACTTATTGATACATAAAACTGGTATGTCAGTGTGATTGATCAAAGTCTCGACATTACTGCCCATAAATATTCTCTTGATCGGGTGTCGTTCGCGATATGAGATCGATACGAGGTCGATATCGTTATCTTCTAAAAAGTGTCTTATCCCTTCCTGAATCGAGTAATCGCTATAGAAATGTGTGTCACAATTAAAGTCCTCGGCAATAACCTTAAAGTCCTTCTGCGCTTCTCTTATCACAATAGCAGGTTGAGTAAACCATGAGGATGTATCGATGGTAAGCACATGAACATCAGTGATATGCCATGCGGTGGCATAATTCAAAAAGGACTTAAAAGCTACTTGGTCATCTTCATTAAGAGAGGATACAAAGACAGCAGACTTAGGATGAAAATCAGGTACAGGTTTGTTGATGACGAGAAAATTGCACTTATACTTTCTTATGGCTTTCTGAGTGTTGGACCCAATAAACAAATCTTGGCTACCTGTATGTCCATGCGCACCCATGATGGTCAAATCGATATCTATGATATCTAAAATCTCAGAGAGGTTATTTATAAAGGTGCCCCCTGTGTAATGAATAGTGGCTGATATACCCTGGTCAACCGCAAGGCTTTTGAGTACCTGAAGCTTTGCTTTAATGTCTAATACTATGTATTTATTGGGATTGTCCTGAACTTTTTGATCTAGTGTTAGATCTTCCCAGTTATCTGGTACATCTGCGCAGTGATAAAGATGGAGATGACTTTGGGTCTTACGTGCCATGTTACAAGCCAAATCGAATGCAATAGTAGCACATGAAGAGAAGTCAGTAGGGAGTAGGATATCCATAGATAAGTATGTTTATTAAGCAGTGATGAGAACTAAATCAAAAAAGGGCTGATCCACTAAGAACCAGCCCAAATCACTGCATCAACCAAAAAAATTTCTTTGTCTATCTTCCCTTATCTAGCATAATATGGAAAGTTAGAATAATTCATCAACACTTTATTAGGCTGCTGATTTAGCTGTATACATATTCTTTTTTATTGCTGGTGCTTTCAATTTAGCCACTAACGCAGGCTTTTTAAATGTTACTCCTGCCATAATACTCAAGAAGACAGGAACAGATAGAATGGCAAGGACAGGATAACCTGCAAAAAAGGACCCTATGACTATGGCCATCATGAGATAAAATCTCAGTATTACTTTGTCGAATGATAAGCTATAAAATTCCATAATGTTCGTTGTTTATATATCAAATATATCTTGTAGCGAGGCTCTTACCACTGATTAAGATCATTGCTCTCGATGACTTTAGTTATGGTAGAATCTAGCGTTAAGATCAAGCGGTTAACAGGGCGTACTTTCTTCTATTTTCAAGTCTATTGTCATACCAGTTTATCAACTTATGTTGGTAGTGACATATAATGTCTTTAACAGTCGTGATAGACTCATTTTTAGTATTCATACGATACTTAAGCAGATCTAGCATACTGTCAAGAGATATAGATGGTGTCGTGAGTTTGTTAGTTATGTGCGCACTATTTATACTAAGGTCGACGTACAGTTCGGTGTCAACAAGGTTATTTAAGACATCTAAGCCGTGGTCTGTGCAAGAGAGGACTATATCAAAATGACTGCCGTCGAGCTGATTATATGGAATAACGGACATGTTACTCGATTTGGCGATGTACTGTGCTTTTCTAATAGATCTGTTGGTGATATAAGTCTGAGAGAAGATGAATTTGTTGAGGTACTTGACTATCTGCTCAGCCATACCACCGGCACCGATAATCAACATGGACTTTTGAGAAAGTGGGTCATCGCAAGTTCTCTCTATTTCCTTGAGTGTGTTGTAGGCTAGCGAGACTGAAGATGATCTAAAGTCAGTCTGATTACATATCTGTTTATGGCACTGCATCATGGTCTGATATAAGCGTTCCAACAGATTGCTTAATTGTTTTTCTTGTCTGGCTTGTTCGAAGGATTTTTTCAATTGGTAAAGTATCTGATCATCGCCCAACAGAGCTGATTTAAGACCTGCGGATAGCTTTAATACATGTCCTGTACAATCCTTCAAACCTGAGTAGCATGTAGCGCTCGTTATTATCTCTGAGCACTGCGCCGTCTTAGCCCATCGAGCTAAGATATCATAGTTGGCGTCACTGTGGTGTTCATAGAAGATCTCTATCCTGTTGCATGTAAGTACTAAAGTGTATCCTTTGACACCAATCTGTTTACTTAGAAAGCTCTTTAGATCTTGTAAGGACTTAGCATCATCTATCAGCGCTGCTCGCTGAGCAGAGGACATGTGATCATAATCAATAGAAATAATATAAAGTGAAGACATAATAAAGAGCGAATTATATTGCTTTGCTGAAAACTGGTACATCTTGGTTTGTGCGAAGGCTGTAGATCGGATCAATGGCAGCACAAATATTTCTTACAAAAGAGGTGCCGTTACCGATGACATCTATGCTATGGTCTGTAAACTCTATGAGTTGATCTTGCCTAAGTGGATGTAGATAATCGGTATCAAGGTTACCAGTCATCTGACTCCAATCGGCTCTGTCTTTGCACATGAGATCAAGGATGATTTTTCTGAAGAAGAGTTCTTCATTATTAAGAAAGTGAGCTTTAATCAGCGGCAGTCTTCCTTGTGCAATTGTCTCTTGGTATCGTTCTACGGACTTTTCATTTTGTACATATGCTGTCCAACTATCACTTATACTTGAAGCGCCTAATCCAACCATACATGTGGTATACTTAGAAGTATATCCCATGAAGTTGCGATGCATCTGATCGTTCTGATAGGCGACGTAAAGATCATCATTAGGTAGGCAGAAATGATCCATCCCTACGGCCTTGTATCCACCTTGCTCGAGTAATACTTTACCTAATGAATAAAGCGAACTTTTTTCTACTCCTTGAGGAAGGTCCTCTTCGCTATAAGCTCTCTGTCCGGCACTTTTCCATGGCACATGAGCGTAGCTATAGAAAGCTAGACGATCCGGTTTAAGGTCAATTATTTCGTTGACCGTATCTTTGATGTGTTGCTGTGTTTGCTTCGGTAGTCCATATATAATATCCATATTTACGGAAGTGTAACCTACTAAACGCGCCCACTCCGTGACTAGCCTAACTTGCTCAATTGTCTGTCGGCGATTGATAATCTTTAACACCTCTTGACTCACATCTTGAACCCCTATACTTATCCTTCTAAATCCCACATCATAAAGTGCCATAAGATGATCTAGGTTAGTAGAGGTCGGATGTACCTCAAAGCTAAACTCATGATCTGGTGCGGTAACACTGGTAGACAGAATATAATTGATCAGCCGATAGAGCTCAGAGGCTTTAAAAAACGTGGGCGTGCCGCCACCCAGATGGATCTGTCTTATGACAGGTAAGTCTTGAAACTTAGCTCTATAAATATCCCATTCTGCCATGACAGCATCTATGTATGGGGCTTCTTTATCATGATTCTTTGTGATGCGCTTGTTGCATCCACAATATGTACATAGGTTCTCACAGAAAGGTAAGTGGATATAAAGACTCAATCCTTCATTGGGGTTGTAGCCGTTGATCAATTGATCTGTCCATTGTTTTTCTTGTACGTCTTCGGTTTGCCAAAAGGGTACTGGTGGATAGCTTGTATATCTCGGTATAGCAACGTTATACTTTTCAATAAGGTGAGGGTCCATCATGGCACTTTAAATAATTTGGTTAGTACAAATCTAAGGAAGGGTAGTGTGCAGGGATATGACAGAGATCATGTGTTACCATGATCGTGGTCATAGTAGTTTTTTGGCTCACCGATCAGCCGAAGGCAGACACGTTTGCGAATGGACGAACATTTCTTTGGCTTACCGATCTTGACTCGCTCGATGATCCTGATGCGGGTTATGGTTATGGGTTACGGGAAGCAGCAGGTTGCGGGTTGTGGGTTTCTTGGCTCACGTCTTGCTCGATGATGCTGATCATGAGGTGATATGACCGAGGTCATCGGATATGAGTGAGCGTTGCATGTACATTTGATGAAAATCAAAATACAAAAGAGATGAAAAATGCAAAAGCTCTTTATAAGCTCTCGACCATCGTTATGGCCATCGTTATCACAATGGTCATGAGTGCCATGATTCTGATCGGATTTGCAAGTGCATAGGATATCATTGCAAAAGGAGAGAAGTGCAAAAGGGAATAGAATCGCTATCTACTATTGATCTATCATGCCATCATTGTGGTGATGTGTGTGATGACGATGGTATCTATATAGATGACTATATCTTCTGTTGTCATGGTTGTCAGTCAGTGTATCAGATACTCTCGGATCACGAGCTCTCCAATTATTATCAATATGCTACAACTCCTGGTGTCTCCAGAAGAAGAGAGGGAGAAAAGACATATGAATATCTAGATGACTCGGAAATCGTTCATCGATTAACTACATTTTCAGAAGGGTCTTTATCACGTGTACAATTAGAACTTCCTCAGATACATTGTAGTGCTTGTATCTGGTTGTTGGAACATCTTCATCAAATAAACGATGGTATACGAAATGTAACAGTTCGCTTTGCAAAGAGAATAGCTCACATCACTTTTGACCATACGCGGATAAGTCTTAGATCATTGGTGGAACTCTTAGATGACATAGGCTACGCTCCAAAGATCCATTTAGAATTATTAGATAAAGGAAAGAAGACTACAGAGATAGATAAGGTTCTGTTGTACAAGATAGGAATAGCGGGATTTTGTTTTGGTAATATCATGTTGTTGAGTTTTCCAGAGTACTTAGGGTTTAAGCATGCCAGTCATCTGTTTTATCTGGGCTATGTCAACATTATATTATCGACACCGGTCTTAGTGTATGCTGGTGCTGATTATCTTAAGTCTGCCTGGAAGAGTATAGTAAAAGGTAGGCTCAATGTAGACGTCCCTATAGCTATAGGCATCTTAGCTCTTTATATCAGGAGCATAGTAGAGATCATAAGTGGACTGGGAGAGGGTTACTTAGATAGTATGGCCGGTCTTGTTTTCTTCTTACTCATAGGAAGATGGTTTCAAAGTATGACTTATCGATCGTTGGACTTCAATAGGAACTACACTGCTTACTTTCCAATTGCAGCAACGGTCAAGTGTGCCAAGGAGTGGATCACAAAGCCTTTACAAAAAGTGATGCCAGGAGATCACTTGCTCATCAGAAATAGAGAGTTGATCCCTGCAGACGGCATACTTAAAATAGGGAAAGGTAGGATGGACTATAGCTTTGTCACAGGCGAGTCAGATATCATCAGTAAAGAAGTTGGCGATCTTCTATATGCTGGCGGGCGTCATATGGGTGAGAGTATAGAGATGGTTGTAACTAAGAAAGTTGATCAATCTTATCTAACTCAGTTATGGAGCGATGATATCTTCAAGCATCAATCGATATCCGACACTTCAAAAACAGTCACAACTATCAGTAAGTACTTCACTTTGGTTATCGGTATGATAGCTGTTGTTTCATTTGCTATGTGGTCTCATATTGGAGCAGGAAAGGCAATTGAAATATTTACGTCAGTGCTCATCGTAGCTTGTCCATGCGCCTTGGCATTGTCCATACCCTTTACCTATGGTAACATTATGCGGTTACTGGCTAATCGCGGATTATACTTAAGGAATGTATCGACTATAGAGCATCTACAAGAGATAGACACTATAATATTTGATAAGACTGGTACACTTACAGATCCACATGAGTTAGCGATACAATATCATGGGCGGGTACTTACTGAAGAAGAAAAGTCACTGATCAAGTCTGGGTGTTTTCATTCGTCCCATCCCATGAGTAAGGCCGTGGTTCGTCATCTTGCATCTCAGTCTATCATAGAGGTGGATTACTACAAGGATCATATCGGTATGGGATATGTGGCCAGGATAGGTACTCATGAGTTAAAAGTAGGGTCGTCTGCGTACATATTTGGTACTGCAACGAGTCATCAGCAAAGTGGTGTTTTTATAGAAATCAATGATGAATACTTAGGTCACTTTAAGTGTAATCATGCTTTTAGAAACGGTGCATCAAAGTTGATCGAAAGACTAGGCGCTCAATATGAGATAGGTATGATCTCTGGCGATGGGCAGCAAGACAAGGAACGTATCCTATCACTCATGCCGACAGCTAAAATAGTATCCTTCAATCAAAAACCAAAAGACAAGCTTAGAGTGATCAAAGATCTCCAAGAAGAAGGTCATAAGGTGATGATGATAGGAGATGGTCTAAATGATGCGGGAGCTTTAAAACAAAGTGATGTGGGTATCGTGATATCAGATGCTGTCAATAACTTCTCACCCTCTTGTGACGGGATATTGGCGGCGGATCAGTTTTCTCACTTAGGTAAATACTTGCTATACTTCCGCTGTGCTAAGCGTGTGCTATATGGAGCCTTTGCTATATCGCTGATATACAATATCGTTGGATTGTACTATGCCACAACGGGTCAATTAAGTCCTGTGGTAGCAGCAATATTGATGCCTTTGAGCTCTATAACTGTCATTGTCTATGGCGTAGTTCTGAGCTATGGAGTATTCGCTTGGTTGTTTGCCAATGATAAAACAGAGCCATCAAATCAATGACTGGAATCTAATCGATGTACAAAGGAGTGACCAAGATCATCAATGGGTCTGACATAGGTCATCAGAGCAAAATACGATAGCTTCTACCTTGCAGGTAAAGGATAGGAAATGCAAATCATCTTACTTCTCATTATTGTCAGTCTGATCATCGCTGGAGGATTTTTGGTCGTCTTTTTATGGGCTGTCCGCAGTGGGCAATATGATGATAGTGAAACGCCTGCACTTAAGGTGCTGATAGAAGATGATATGCTCACACATCAGAAGCCATCAAATTAGAACGAAACATAACGAATCAATATCCTATATGGAAACTCAAGAGGTAAAGACAAGTACAAGTCAAGGAGGTGTAGACACCTTTAGTTACGATGATAAAATCGTCAGAGACTTTGGTATAGCTACAACGATATGGGGCATCGTAGGAATGCTTGTTGGACTAATGGCTGCTCTACAATTGGTATGGCCGGCGCTGAATATTACTGAGTATTTTTCATTTGGACGTATCCGCCCTTTACATACGAATGCTGTGATTTTTGCATTTGTAGGTAACGGTATTTTCATGGGTACGTATTATTCTCTTCAACGTCTTATGAAGGCTAGGATGTTCAGTGATAAATTATCGAAGTTACATTTTTGGGGATGGCAATTGATAATTGTTGCAGCTGCAATAACGCTACCACTGGGTATCACATCTTCTTGGGAGTATGCAGAATTAGAATGGCCGATCGATCTTGCAATTGCAGTAGTCTGGGTGATATTTGGTATCAACATGTTTGGTACGATTCTAAAAAGGCGAGAGAATCATCTCTATGTGGCGGTATGGTTTTACATCGGTACATGGATCACAGTTACGGTGCTACATGTCATCAAGAACTTAGAGATCCCATATAGTATGATGCACAGTATCCCGGTGTTTGCGGGTGTGCAAGATGCTCTGATCCAATGGTGGTACGGTCATAATGCGGTGGCATTTTTCTTGACTACCCCATACTTGGGTCTGATGTACTACTTCTTACCTAAAGCTGCTAATCGGCCGGTATATTCTTATCGGTTGTCGATCATACATTTTTGGGCACTGATTTTTATCTATATATGGGCAGGGCCACATCACTTACTATATACTTCTCTTCCAGACTGGGCGCAGTCCTTGGGGACAGTCTTTAGTATCATGCTTATCGCTCCCTCTTGGGGTGGTATGCTCAATGGCTTATTGACCTTGCGCGGAGCTTGGGATAGGGTACGGCAAGATCCGATTTTGAAATTTATGGTGATTGCTGTGACTGCATATGGCATGGCGACTTTAGAAGGGCCTCTTCTCAGTATCAAATCAATCAATGCCATCAGCCATTATACTGATTGGACTGTCGGTCATGTACATGTAGGGACACTTGGGTGGAACGGCATGTTGACATTTGGCATCTTGTATTGGTTATGGCCGAGATTATATAAGACTCAATTATACTCAGTATCGTTGGCGAACACACACTTTTGGTTGGCTACGATGGGCACATTATTCTATTGTGTACCATTATACTGGGCAGGTTGGACACAGAGTATGATGTGGAAAAAATTTACTCCAGATGGCTTTTTAGAATATGGTAATTTTTTAGAAACGGTCACACAAATCATACCGATGTATCAGCTAAGAGCATTGGGTGGAGCCATCTATGTAGTTGGTGTATTGATCATGGCATATAACTTATATAGAACAGCCCGAAGTTCGTCAGGCGTAGAAGATACAACAGTACAAGTAGCACCAAGGGTCAAGTACGTGAAAGCCAAAGGAGATCACTGGCATCGTTGGATAGAAAGACGCCCGATCCAGATGCTTATATTCTCAGCTATCGTAGTGTTGATAGGCGGTATAGTAGAGATTATACCGATGCTGATCATCGATAAGAATGTCCCAAAAATAGAAAGTGTACAGCCCTATACGGCCTTGGAACTGGAAGGCAGGGACTTATATATCAAAGAGGGGTGTGTCAACTGTCACAGTCAAATGGTACGACCATTTAGATCAGAGACTGAACGGTATGGAGAATTTAGTAAGTCAGGTGAGTTCATCTATGACCGTCCATTCTTATGGGGCAGTAAACGAACGGGGCCGGACCTACACAGAGTAGGAGGGAAGTATACTCATATCTGGCACTATGAACATATGCGGGATCCACAGAGTATGTCACCTGGTTCTATCATGCCTGCATATCCACACTTATTGGAAAATGAGATCAACACTACATATACAAAGGCTAAGATAAATGTGCTTCGAAATATGCTCAATACTCCATATCCATACAACTATGCTGAAAATGCGGTAGATGATCTAAGGAAGCAAGCGGCGGAGATAACTGCAGAGCTAAGAGAACAAGGTATAGATCAGGAAGATGTAGAAAGTAAGGAAATCATAGCATTGATCGCTTACTTACAAAGGTTAGGTACAGATATAAAACCAAAACAGTAATCACTAAAATACAAAGGTATGTATAAGTATATATTAGAAAGTGCAGGAGATATAAACTGGATGGCTCTATTCGCCTTAATCACATTTTTTAGTGTTTTTGGCATCTCAGCGATCATGGTCTTTAGAAAAGATAAAGAGACACTTAGTCATATCGCTAATCTTCCATTAGCAGATGGTGATATAGTAGAAACTAATATTGAAAAAAGATAACTGTCAGTATGAAGCGAAGACTTATCATAATAGCGGGTGGGTTCATGATACCCTTGTATATATCGGCAGCAGCTCAAGAGTCAAATCCTGTTCTTGATTGGATCATGTCGAACATAGCAATCGTCTTCGTCGTGATGGTATTGATCGGCGGCTGCATGGCTCTTTATAATGCACTCATGACTATCCTATTCAATATGAATAGAGATATTAGAAAAGAAAATGGCATAGAGGATATACCACCTAAGCCGGCATCTGACGCTATCAACAAGTGGCTTAAGAGTTTATCAGGGCTTGTCCCATTAGCACAAGAGTCACAGATAGATACTGGCCATAATTACGATGGTATCAGGGAGTTAGATAACAAGCTACCACCTTGGTGGCTCTACCTTTTCTATCTAACAATAGTATGGTCTGTAATATATCTATATGTCTATGAGTACTCTGATATAGGTCAAACTACAGAAGAGCAATATGCGGAGCAAATGGCGATTGCAAAAGATCAACATCTAAATTATCTATTCAAGATGGCCAACTCTGTAAATGAAGAAAACGTGACAGAGATTACTGATCCAGCAAGATTAGAAAATGGAGGTCGAATATATCTTAGCAATTGTATGGCTTGTCACGGAACTCAAGGAGAGGGTGGTGTAGGGCCTAATTTTACTGATGAGTATTGGATCCACGGTGGGGATATTAAAGATTTATTTACTACTATAAAATATGGTGTGCCGGAGAAGGGGATGATCTCATGGAAGACTCAGATACCTCCTGCTGCCATGCAAGATGTAGCAAGTTATATACTCACACTACAAGGTACAGATCCTCCAAATCAAAAGAAACCAGAAGGGAAGCTATATACAGCATCAGATAATTAGAAAAGAGGAGTGAGCACAGGAGATAGTTACATCGATGAGTTATATCGTGACCAGATCGCAACTGTAGATAAATCTGGTAAGAGAATCTGGATATATCCGAAGCAACCCAACGGTAGATATTATAATTATCGCAAGATAGTTTCATATGCATTGTTAGTAATATTGATCGGTACTCCCTTTATAAAGTGGGGAGGCCGACCTTTGTTTCTTTTTAATGTAGTAGATGGTGAGTTCATATTATTTGGTATCTACTTTGCACCGCAAGATTTTCATTTGTTTGTTGTTGCGATGCTAATATCTATTGTATTCATTGCGCTATTTACAGTAATCTTTGGGAGGCTATTCTGCGGATGGGTATGTCCTCAGACCATATTTATGGAAATGGTCTTTAGGCGAATAGAATATTGGATAGAGGGGGATAGTAACGCACAAAAAAGGTTGAATAAATCACCATGGACATCTGATAAGATTTTAAAAAAAGGTGTTAAGCAGTTTTTGTTTTTACTTGTGTCTATTGTCATTGCTCACATCTTCTTATCCTATATCATAGGTGTGGACGAAGTCAGGAGGATCGTATTTGAACCAACGAATGCACATTGGTCGGGTTTTGTTGCTATGGTCGTGTTTACACTGATGTTTTATGGTGTATTTTCAATACTCAGAGAACAGGTCTGTACTACGATATGTCCATATGGTCGCATGCAAGGTGTATTGTTAGATGAAGATTCACTAGCCGTGACTTATGATTTTGTAAGAGGAGAGGATAGAGGAAAGTTGAAGGCTAAAAAAGATAAAGACGGCCCAGCGTTAGGAGACTGCATAGACTGCGGGTTGTGCATCAAAGTCTGCCCTACAGGAATAGATATCAGAAATGGTACTCAATTAGAATGTGTCAACTGCACCGCTTGTATGGATGCCTGTGATGAGATCATGACCAAAGTCGATCGCCCTACAGGACTGATAAGAATCGCTAGTCACAATGGTGTAAAGGATGGTAAAACAACGATATGGAGCTCTCGCGTTGCAGCATATAGTGCCGTACTCATAGCACTTGTAGGGCTTGAGTCTTTTATGTTTATATCACGTACGTCTATAGAGACCCTGTTCTTGAGAACCCCTGGCATGGTGTATCAAGAGCAAGAAGGAGGGTATATCAGTAATCTATACAACTATCAGCTGATCAACAAGAGTGACTTGGAGGCTGAAATATCATATGCAGCAAAGGGGATGGACTATGTGATATTTGAAAATGTAGGTCAGGCTCCCCGCACGATCAAAAACGAAATATCTGAAGGGGCGATATTCATAAAAATCCCAAAAGACAAACTCAAGTCAAGATCTACAAAACTCACCATAGTGGTATATGCTGACAACGAGCTTGTTGATGAGGTAGAGACAACTTTTATGGGTCCAAACAAATAAAGATGAAGAAATTTAACTGGGGATATGGTATTGGTATTTTTTTGGTCTGCTTTATCAGTATGCTGGTATTTGTATTATTAGAATCGCGGAAGGTCAATCATAGCTTAGTTACGGAGAATTACTATGCTCAAGACTTGGCTTACCAAAAAAGATACGACAAAGAAAAGCGTCAACTACAAGCAGATAATGTAACTGTGAACTATAATAAAGATCAACAATCTGTAACCATAAAATTTGAAAATAATCCAAAAGAGTTTAGTGGCGGTGTGACGTTCTATCGTCCATCTGATGCGGCACGAGACTTAATCTTACCTATTAATAAAAGAGAAGAGATCATAGACGTTGGTATGTTACCTTCAGGAAAGTGGATACTCATACTTGACTGGAGTGAAGACGGTGTGGCATATTATAAAAGAGAAGCCTTGTACATATAGCTATGTGGTATGTAGCATTTAACTTAGGTCTATTAGGTGGTCTCCACTGTATAGGCATGTGCGGGGCACTGTCATGTGCTATGTGTCATCAACCTAATGTCTCGAAAGCATCTATGGTCTGGACTGCTACAAAATATCAAATCGGCCGGACGATCACTTATACTTTGTTCGCATTAGTCCTTAACTCAGCAGGAGAATTGCTCATGATATCTCAATCTCAGCAATGGCTCTCGATAGGTGTAGGTGTATTGATGATTATAATATTTGTTTTTGCTATCGATATAGAAACGAGGTTAGTCAAGTCTCAAATATTAGGTGGGCTGTACTGGTCGGTTAAAAGGCAGATGGCACGATTATACAAAGGAAAGGGAAGGTATCCTACTCTTGTATTAGGTATGATCAATGGGTTGCTACCTTGCGGATTAGTTTACTTGGCTTTAGCTGGTGCCCTTACCAGTGGTAGCATCTTAAGTGGTATGTTGTTTATGGCCATCTTTGGCATGGGTACTATCCCACTAATGGTCTTATCAACTGTCGGTGTACAGTCACTATCAGAAAGATGGAAAGTAAGATATCAGCGGTTGTTTCCATATCTATCACTATGTCTTGGGATTTATCTGGTGTATCGAGGCATGATGATTAATGTGCCTGAGGAATTAGACTTTTGGCATGCTGTTAAACATCCGATCATGTGTTTTGGGCGGTAATAACGGCTCACAGATTCGCCGATGGGCGAACGCTGTCTTTGCGTTGCGCAGCTCAATGATCCCTCGTTAGAAGATCAAAACTGAACTTATGAAATTTAGGTTTGATAATATCCATAAAGTTACTTTTCAAGTTGCATTTGGATTTTTTTTGATAGCTGCCTTATTGGGGTCTATAATGAGGTTGATTTACATATGTGACGTTCCCTTTTTGGATTACATGCATTTGTTGCACACTCATTCTCACTTAGCTATGCTTGGGTGGGGATTTACAGCTTTAGCAGGCGCCTTGGTGTTCATAATAGTGCCTGAACAAAGCACGAATAAGCATTTTCAAAATACAATAGTAGTTAACACTATTGCCGGCATTGGGATGTTGATAGGATTCATGTATCAAGGATATGGAGCCTTCAGTATAGCGTTTAGTACCATTCATGTATTCTGTTCTTATTACTTCGCGTGGCACTATATAAAGTGGACGAGACATACTCAAGATGATTCTGTATATGTCTCAAGGTGGGCTGTATACTGGATGCTCATATCAACTTTAGGCATCTGGGCAGTCCCTGTCGTAAGTATACTGTTAGGGAAGCTTCACCCTTTGTACTTTAGTTCTATTCAGTTCTTTTTGCACTTTCAATTTAATGGACAGATTCATCAGAACCAAAGGGCAATGAAACAGCTGTGAGGTTATATTTGCTTTGAATCTCTGACGCCAATTTGTTACCGTAATTCTGCGAGTAACCGAAGGAAGATAAAAGTGTAAACAGGATTGTTGATAGTATGCGCATGACCTTTTCATTTGTGACTTACACAATATAACCTTCTCGATTTAATCATACAGCAGGGTTTGTCCTTTTGTAAATTTTAAATCAGTTCCTTTTTCTGATTTGTCGGCGATCCCAACGAAGTCGCA
>CALHUZ010000008.1 GCA_938039305.1 uncultured Saprospiraceae bacterium | reverse complement strand
AGTCCTCTGTGATATCTCTGTACAACGATGTGATATGTGCTTGCTGTCATGATTCAAGAACTTTTGATTCTAACAGAAGATACATTGATGGCTCTTTAGGATCTTGTCAATTACGACGAACTGTTAGAAATCTTCGACTATATCTCTTATCAGAAAATCGTATATTAATCAATATGACTTATCATTTGTAAGTCAAGAATCTTACATAACCGTGTCGACAACAAATAAGATTAAAATACTTACGATTATTTTTTTCCTTACTGCAGCAGTTCAATGTGATGCTCAAAGGAAGAGAATACAAAAGCTTCCAGATAACAGATTTGAATTATCTGTACTGACTGGAATCAACTTATCACAAATAGATGGCGACTATTTCACAGGATTTGATCAATCTGGCCTTAACGCTGGAATCCAAGTCGATGCTATAATGGCACCTCGCTTGAGACTATCTGTAGGTATGATGTATAGCCAGAAAGGGGCCATGATACCACATGGTGTTGTCTTAAGTTCAAATCCCAAAAATGACAGACAAGTTCGATTGAACTATATCGAAATTCCTATCCTCTTTAAATTCATGTTGAATCAAGTTCACTCTGGAGCATTAGTAGAAGTTGGGGCCTCACTTGCCCGATTGAGTAGCACTCAGATTATTGAAAGGGAAGCCTTTATAAGCAAAGGAACAATCTACAATGATATTAGTAATGAATTCGACAAGGCGGATGCCAATGCTGTTTTTGGTATTGGGTTTACAATTGGAAAAAGATTCTCATTGGTTATGAGATATAACTATGGCCTAACGAAATTTTACAATAATCAAAATTTTGAATTGCCCGCTCAATTCTCAACCCAAGTCAAAGAAGTAGAATTCTTAAGAAATTACAACATGACCATTATGGGTGCTTATAGAATACTATAAATTAGAATACCCTATTTTAATTATCTTCTTTTACAATCAATATACCTCTCATAGTCGCAGCGTGCGCAGGAAATGTGCAGACATACTGATAACGCCCTGGCTTTGTCGGAGCATCAAAATAAATCACATCATTGCTATTAGGTCTTAGTAGATTAGTATGAGCTATGATCTTTTCCGACTCTGGTATAAAACCCATCTCCTCTCCCTTGAGACCTAAGTTCATTGCTAAATCTGCGACTTGATCAGCTGTACCAGGTTCCACCAAAATCAAGTTATGTGCCATATCATCTGGATTATTAAACACTAGTTTAATTTTGGCCCCAGGTGTTGCTCTAAGAATTCTTTTGTCAAATAACATACCTGCTATAGCTTCTATCTCAAGTGTAAGGTCTGGTCCATTTGTCCATGAGGCAGGCTGAGATGTCACACGCTTTTCAGATGGACTCTCCTTATAATTAGCACCAGTCATATCGTGGTCACTGTGATCTACATTTGCGACAGCGGGAGCGCTTGATTGAACGGAGCTGCCATCTCCCTCAGGAATCTGATTGATGGTATAATATCCAGTGTTGTGCAATAGTGGCTGCCCACTTTTCGAATTAACGCCTGCTGCTTTTATCTCATTAACATAACCGAGTCGCAACCCTTCTATATATAACCGAGCGCTTTTATTATCCTTTGCTACTTCTACTTTGTATACAGTTCTCTCTTCCTGATTAATGGGTGCACTTCCATATAGGTGATGATACTTAAAATTAAAATCGGTTATGCTATACGAATCTGGATTAGCAGCAGTACGTCTATCAGCTTCTTCTGTAAAACTAATCACAAATCCATCAGAAGTAATATTGACTTTTTCAATTTCGAATGGTGTTTCTCCAGTCCAATTAAGTCTTTGCAATCCAAACTTAGATTTACCAGTAGAGGCCCAACCTCTGTTCGTCATTCCAACATACAACGTATTCTCTGGGCCCCAAGTCATCCTTAACAATCCAGAAGAAAAACCTTCTTTGAAAGGAAAGCAAATACCTTGATAAACATCATTGACCTTTTCTTGATATACTCTCATGATCTTACTGTGACCTTGATCTCCGACTAAAAGCTGATCTGTAAATGGACCCCAACCTTCTGGCACAACCGCTATATCTGATGTAGATATACCCATCAATGCATGAGGGAACCATACTGAAGGTGGCTTTAGCGCTGACTCTTTCTGAGCATAATCATAAAGGGTACTTTCCTCTTCGTCTTTGATATCGGTCATCTTCAAGGATATAGGAGATCCTTTCTCTCCTGACCATTTTAATCCTTCGGGATGGCCAACAAAATCACCCTTTTCAATGTGCGTCATGCGCCCAGAGCCTACCCAATCACCTTGGTTCTCAGTATAGAATAAATCGCCGGCAGAATTGAAACCAAATCCTGCAGGTGATCTCATACCTGTAGCAAGGGGCAAAATCTCTCCTTCTGGAGTAACTTCTAACATCCACCCACTCCACTTAGATAGGCTGGCTCCTCTTCCTACCCAACCTAGATTGAGTGTGATGATCATATTGCCATTTGGAAGAAATTTAGGACCGTAGGCGTACTCGTGGTAGTTCCCTGCTAAATCCCAAGTGCATATATTGTCATACCTATCACCCTTTCCATCATTGTCAAGATCTGTGATCTTCGTTAGCTCTCCTCTCTGAGCCAAATAATAACTACCATCCTTGAAAGTCAATCCCAAAGGTTCGTGCAAACCCTGTGCGAATTTTTTAAACGTAGCGTTATCACTTTCAGGACTAGCAATAACCCATAGCTCACCTCTACGCGTCGTCACTCCTAACTGTCCTCGATCATCAAAGGCAAGTCCTCCTGCTTCAAGAACAACTCCATCCGGTATCTCTACGGTAGAGATATTATAATAACTTGATTCTTTCTTGGCAATGTCTGTTTGTCCGTTCGCTATTGCAAATGAAATTATCAAAAGAGAAAGCAAGGAGTATCTTAAAATATATATTCTAATATTCATCATTCTAATTTATTGAATGCTACCAGTAAATTTCAAAAACCAATTCTTCTGAAGAGCTAACTTGAGTTGTTATCTCGCTGTCTCCTATCTGCCACTTAGGGTTAGCGCTTACGGCCTTCACATAATATTGATTTCCGATGGAGTACCACCCATCTGATAAGGCGTCTATTCTTTCACCTGATCCTATGACATAATTGTAATTACCATTTTCTACTGATATCCTTCTTATTGCGGAAGTATTGGAAGATGAAGGAGATATTCTATCATAGATGATTACATCTCCACATCGATAATTAAATACTGGCAATCCAGAATCATCTACTGAAAAGCCAAGTGGTCGACAATCGTCGCTATGCGGTCGTGACTCTAAACCCAATTCGGCTGAAATAGGATCTAGTCTCTGTGATGCTCCCCTTCCATTCCACATTCTTGATACATCAGCAAATGCTCCTTTCCAAAGATTAATAAGCTGATTGTGTCTTGTGTCATAACTATAATGAATGCCTTGAGGTGTACCAACCGATAATATGTGCGTCTTTTTCACATCATGGTGATCTGCAAAACCTCTAATAAAAACAGGCTCATCCTCTACTACTATTTTGTGATCCTTTCTAACTGCCCAGTCCGGAACAATCTTCTCTTCTTTAAGTGATGGCAATGGAGCTTTTTCAATATTAGGGCCCTCTATATTTAGGGACAAATTAGCACCCCATACTTCTTGGTAGTAAGACTGGCGTAGCTTATGTAATCCTTTAGTCAGAGAAATACTTCCACGCTCAGTTCCTCCTCCAGGCTCTCCTTGGTTATGAACAACTAACTGATCATTAATGTAGGTGTTGCCGCCATCATCGATAGATGATTCGAATAGATATTCACCATCAGTTGGTATGGTTAAATCACCTTTGAATACGATACTATAGCCATCATTCTTTCCTGCTATCTCTCTTAAATCTTTAAAATCAGTAACATCTCCTTCCTTAACTACTTCAAGTTGGGTAAAGTCGGGTATATAGTCAAACTTGCCATCATACAGTTTATAGTGTAGACCAGAAAGTTGAACTTGATCTTTATTAAAAGTCTTGTACTTAATATTTTTAAAGGCTACGGGGCCATGATCACCTTGAATCATTAGCGGCGCCATATCAACTTCATCATTGAAAGCAGCTTCTATTGTGGGGCCTGCTACTTCTACATTCTCTTGTATTAAATACCCATTGAGATAAACATACTCGAATTTAGCATTGGACATTTTATTTCCTTGAGCATCAAATGTTGGAGCTCTAAATAAAACTTTGTAGTGCTGCCATAAACCCGCTGCTCTGGCTGCGTTCAAGGAAGGAGCACTTCCATTCGCTTCACTTGATTGAGCATATATACCGCCCATGTCATCGGAAGAGACATCATCATCTGCTGCAGAATCTCTAATTTGTAATTCATATCTGCTCTGAAAATAAAGTCCAGAATTAGAATTTTTCGCTACTAAAACATCTAATTCTAATTCCATGTCACCATGTACCAAGTTAGTAAATAGATGAGATCCTTCTCCTGCCGCATCTCTGACACCTATGTCTTTAACGTTGTTGACAAGAACTCCGGCGCCTGTAATTGACTCCAAATTCCATTCTTTACTAAAATCTGACTTTACTCCACCTTGTACGCTCCAATTAGAATCCGAGGGCTTGAAAGATGAGAGATCTGATAGCGACAAATTATTAGCTGGAAGATACTCAGGAACAACGGTTTCTTTCTTCTCTATCACTGACTGAACAGCATTGTCATTTTGACATCCAATCATAGACAACAAAAGAAATATGAATAGTATTCTATAGCATTTCATTACAAGGAATTTCATACGACGACATGGCTTTGCAGTTCATGCAAAATACCAAATATTTGTTAATGCCTATACTCTCATAAGCCTAAGATGTCCAACTTATAGTATATCGCTGATGCAAAATGAAAACAATACTATATGCTGTAACTCATGCCTGATATCTGAACGCCACTTACAGAATATCGCTTAGAAAATTAAAAGATAGTTTCGAATTAAATATCCGGAAACGCTATAAACTCCGGGCTCGCATTATTCTTAGCAATGATGATATAGTTCTTACCCTTTATTTTAATCGTTTCAGCGTTTCTTATTTGTCCTTTAACAAAGCTCTTATTGCTATTCAATCCTTCCGTCTCAAATTCTCCTTTGCCTGTACCTCTCAAAATTGACCCATAACTAGCATCGGCTCTGCCAATATTGGGGCTCACCTCATACAAATTACCACCAAAGAAGATATCAATATATCCATCATTGTTAAAGTCATCAGCAACAATAGAAAAGACTGGAGCAAACTGTACTTCTTCTGGAAGTTCTCTTTTTTCAAACTTTAGATTACCCTTGTTCTTATACCAAGTGGTTTCTAATTCCTCGAGCTTTATTTTAAATACTGCCTTACTTAAAACTGGGGCAAACATTTCTTCAAAGGTTGCATTAGAGAATGACTTATAATCCCGGTGGAGATTCTTAAAGAAATTCATCTGATCCGTTAGCAGATCCTTACCAGCAAGAGGGTGAAGAGTTCCCTCCTTTCCCAAATAAAGCAAAGATTCAAAAGAACGGTTATTGTCAAAATCTCCCCATGTCATTCCCGCCTTGCCATACTTTGCTAAATATGTATTAACACCAAAGTTACCTCCGACTATATCGGCCTTACCATCCGCATCCATGTCCGTCACGCTTACTGTCTGCCACAATCCAGTACTACCTGATATCACTTCCTTCCTAAAACGACCTCTATCGTTTACCATCATGGTTATTGGCATCCATTCACCCGCTAAAACAAAATCTTGATCTCCATCTCCGTCTATATCAGCCCACTGCATATCAGTGATCATACCAATATCTTTCAACTCTGGCGCCAGTGAAGTAGTACCATCAATATATTTCCCATTTCTATCATTGACCAAAATATGTCCACCTGGTGAGTATCCATAACTTTGAGATCTCACCATACTCCCAACAAGCAAATCCAAATCACCGTCATTATCAAAGTCTGCTGCACTTATACTTGATCCATTTTCAGTAAATAATGGTACGGCTCTCTGATTTCTTTCAAAATTACCAATCCCATCATTGACATAAATTCTATCCAGCATGAATGGCGAATCGTTATCATATTCATTTCCACCGCTAACAACATACAGATCTTTATCTCCATCACCATCTGTGTCCACAAAGAGAGCCACAATGTCTTCATAATGGGCCGACTCTTCAAATATTTCTATATTACTTTTTTCAAATAGCCCTTGGCCATTTTATAAATACATTGCACCTGACTGGCCACGAGCACCTCCGATAAAAATATCATCCAACCCGTCATTATTTACATCATCAACAGAAAGAGCAAGGCCTTGAGTGGACAACAACCAAGGCATTAATTTGTCACGGCTGATATCAAGAAACTTATTTTCCATATGCACAAAGTCAATGAGCTCAGGATTATCGTTGATTTCAATAGTGTCCTTAACGCTTCTTGATCCAGGTCCCGATTGACTAATTACAATATTCTTCTTGTTGCCAAAATCTCCAATAATTTCTTGGCCCCCGTTTGGCCATATCACTTTGACCATTTCTAAATCATCACTCTCACTCCAATTAAGAACTATATCATCAGCACTACATGACATAAAGCCTCTTGTTGCATTATGATCATAGAAGACACTATCACTTGTAGTGTACCCTATGATCCTTGCACCAATGCCCTTCGAATTTTTATCTGAGCCTTCTAAGAACACTTTGAGAAAGTTAGATGGATTAGATTGGTTCATTAAAAGAGAAGCAGTAGCATTCACATTATTGATCACGATGTCTAAATCACCGTCGTTATCAAAATCAGCATAAGCAGCACCGGTTGAAAAACCTGGTTGGTTATTCTCTATGCTCTTAGACTGATTTACAAAATGATAGTTATCATCATTTAAGAATAAGTAATTCGTAACCGCACCAGAAGGCATACTATCTATCATCTCACTGTCTGTAGAATTTTGCTGAACAAGCCTATTAGAGATGTAATTCATATAATCCAGATCATTAGGCCTCTTCACAATTCCATTGCTAACAAATACATCTTTTAGTCCATCACAATTATAATCTGCGAGAAGACATGACCAACTCCAATCAGTACTTTCAATGCCAGCCAATTGGCCTATCTCAGAAAATAAAGGCTTCCTGTTTTTATCTACCCCTCGAGAAAGTTGGAGGTTATTTCGAGCTGATTGATAATGATATCCGAAGTCATGCTTGAATTCATATATCTCATAAGTGTCACTTGGGACCGAACTCCTTCTTACACTTTCCTT
>CALHUZ010000007.1 GCA_938039305.1 uncultured Saprospiraceae bacterium | reverse complement strand
TGCTTTGACATATGATTTTGAAGTCTATAGCGCGGCTCAGGATAGATGGTTAGAAGTAAGTTCCGTTTCTAACTTTGAGACGTTTCAGTCTAATAGATTGAAACTTAGATACAGAGATAGTGAAGGCGCAAAGCACTTAGCGCATACCTTAAATGGGAGCGCTATAGCTCTTGCGAGAATTGTCGCTGCACTGTTGGAAAACAATCAGAGTGAAAATGGTATTAAGATGCCAGAGGTCTTAGTACCTTATACGAGATATGAATTAATAAATTGAAAATGTTTTAAGTTATGATGGGATATTATTTGATTATTGGAGTAGCTACTGTTGCAGGTATGCTCATCAGTAATAGACTAAAAGGAAAGTTTAAAAAGTATAGTCAAGTACCGATCAGCTCAGGTCAGACTGGAGCTGAAGTAGCTCGTGATATGCTGAAGTACTATGGTATAAGTGATGTGAAAATTAATCAAGGCAAAGGATTTTTGTCCGATCACTATAATCCGCTCAAGAAGACTGTGACATTGAGTCCTGAAGTTTATCAGGGCAGAAATGTAGCTGCGGCAGCAGTTGCAGCACACGAATGTGGACACGCTGTACAGCATGCAGAAGCCTATCAGATGCTTAAGTTGAGGTCAGCACTTGTTCCAGCTGTGCAAGTATCATCAAGGGTTCAACAGTTCTTGTTTATGGGCTTTATGTTTGGAGCTGCGATGGGACCAGCATTGGGTAATTTATTTATGATAGCTCTTGTGATCACTTTTGGAGTGGCCGCATTGTTTTCATTAATCACTCTGCCTGTAGAATTTGACGCAAGTCGTAGAGCCTTAGTGTGGCTTGACAATACAGGAACGACACAAGGTGCAGAGTATGATGGAGCAAAAGATGCTCTTTGGTGGGCGGCAATGACTTATGTCGCAGGAGCAATGTCAGCTTTGGTTATGTTCTTATACTTTCTTCTTACCTTTTTAGGTGACCGCTAAGTAGAGAGTTTTACGATATTGAAAGTTTTAAAGGGATGTACACATGTGTGCATCCCTTTTTTTCACATATCTAGAAGTGAGCCAATGCTGTCTTTTTTATTCTAATCTCTACTTTATGACCTATCAATTGACGTCGAAGTGTATCGCCATCATGCCTTGCATCTTAGACGATCTGTCGATCTTAGCAGTCACCCAACTTAGAATGTCCAAGTATAAGAAAGATCTCAGCTCATATGGGTCTTTATAGATGTCTTCAAGATCGCCTTTGAAATCCATTAGAGTTTTGTGCCTATCTGATATACCTACATTCTGAATTTTCTTGAAGAATTGAAGCGATCGAGATTGTAATTTATTTTGAACTTTGGTCTTCTTAAAATAGGCGTCTACTGTTCTAACCAGATAAGAAAGTAACTCCATGTTGTCTAAGTCATAGTGGGCCATAAGAAATACGAATCGGCTATATGTTTGAATGTCTTCTCTGAAATCTTCTATGTCATCATTGATTATTTTAGAAATGTAGGTTACTGCTTTGCCTGGTTGAGCGTTGCACAAATACATCCAAGCGATCTTATAATAAAATACCATCAATCGATGCGGTGCGACTCTGTCTTTATAGAGGTTTATTCTTCTTAAGGTTTTTGGTATTTCCTTTATTCCATCTTTATAAGACCCTTTAAGGAAATGCACATTAAGTCTTGCCCAATGAACATATAGGAATGAGAAAATTTTAGAATTTTCGTTGAACTTTGAGTAATTACTTTTTCTAAATTTTTCTAACTCCGTAAGATGTTTTGTCAGTTTTGCGATGTCTCTTTGGTTAAAAGCTGCTGTGAGCATGTAGTGATATCCTCTCATAAAGAGATCCTTATCTAACAGCTTTAACTCAGGTTTGAGGTGAAAAACCTCTGTCCACTTTACTGCATGTTCAAAACATTGCTCAAAGTCTAAGAGTATATAGTAGTACCATACATAACATTGATAGAGATATACATTTTCCGGATACCCAAGTTCAGATTCGTCCATGGTAGGTAGTCGAACTCTAAAGTATTCTATGATCTCTTCCCTTTCTTTATCATTCTTAACGTGGCTATTTCTTATGTAGTAACTATGAAGGTTTACTCTTAAATTAGAAATAGAGATTGTGTTGTCAACTTTTTTAATTGTACTGCTTGCTTCTGCCGTGAGAGCGTCATTTTTTAATGGACCACTGTTGGTGATATGCCTTGATTCTATAACTTTTTGGAATTCTATGATTTCTAAAGTAAGTAGGTCTAATTCTTCTTTCTCAGACATATTTTTTGCTCGCTGTAGCAACTTGAGGCTTTGTAAGAAAAGTCCCTTGGCATATAATACATGAGCAAAGTCTATATGTTCCCTAATTTCTATCGACTTCATTCGCCCTATAGATATTAATCTTAGACTTATAAGTATCTGACTGTAGAGATGCCTTTTGAGGTTGCTAAGTTGACTTTTTTTGAGGTTATCTAATTTTTCAGATAATTGACCCTCATCTAGAGTTGTCATCTTATCTAAAACATCAAATAGTTGAATAAACTTCAATGACTCATCTCCCTGGACTCGCTTTGCATACAATTTGAAGTTGCGCTTGTCAGCCTTAGTCATCGACTTTATCAACTTGAATAGTGAACTTGTATTTGATATTGGCATAACAATGTAAATATAGCTATCTAATTGATAATCAATGAGTTGATTTGTGGTCAAACTCTGTTAAGCATCACAAAGTAGGGCTATTGTGAGCTTTTTCTATACCGATTCCGAAACTATTATTGTGGCTGATAAAAACAAAAACAAATCAACTATGAAGAAAATCGAAGCTATCGTGAGGTTCTCAAAATTTGAGGATATCAAAGAAGCACTCGAGAAAATAGGCGTAAATTTCTTCACCTATCTCGAAGTGAACGGCCATGGTAAGGCTAAAGGTGAAGCAGTGACCTATAGAGGATCTGTCTATGATTCCGGTGACATACCACGTGTTAAAATTGAAATTGTTATTCCAGAAGCTAAGTGCAATGATGTAGTTGAGGCAATCTTAACTACTGGAAAAACAGGTACGATAGGTGATGGTAAAGTCATCGTGACCAGTATAGATAAATTTTACAGAATCAGAACAGGAGAAGAGGGCGACTCTGCCTTATAAACATCTAAACGAAAATAAGAAATGGAAAATATAGGATTAGTTTTATTTCAAGTTAGTGCAGAGGAAGCCCTTGCTGCAGCAAATAATGCAATGTTCACAATTAACAACTTGTGGATTTTATTGTCTGCTGTACTTGTCTTTATAATGCACTTAGGATTCTCAGCTTTGGAAGCTGGATTTGTAAGAAAGAAGAATGTGGTAAACATTCTATTTAAAAATGCCATGATCATATGCATTGGTCTTTTGACATATGCGATATGTGGTTTTAATCTCATGTACCCTGGTTTTGCTGAGGGTAGCTCTGGTTTCTTTGGCTTCGCAGGTTTTGGTTTGCCCTTACCAGAAGGAGATGCAGGACTGATAGAATATGCAGATGGAGCTTATAGCTACTATGCGGATTTCATATTTCAAGCGATGTTCGCGGCAACTGGAGCTACGATAGTTTCAGGAGCAGTTGCTGAGCGCATTAAGCTCTCTTCGTTTTTGATATTTGCAGTCATTTTTGTTGCTATTGCATATCCGATCACAGGTTCATGGAAGTGGGGTGGCGGATGGTTAGATGCTGCTGGATTTTATGATTTTGCAGGATCTACTATCGTTCACTCAGTAGGAGGATGGGCTGCTTTAGCTGGGATCATCTTATTAGGCCCTAGATCTGGAAAGTATACTTCTAAAGGTATTCGTCCAATAACGGGACACAGTATGCCATTAGCAGCTATCGGTGTGTTCTTGCTTTGGTTTGGATGGTTCGGTTTCAACGGTGGATCTGTACTTAGTGCAGACGCAGGTCTTGTCTCTCTTGTATTCGTGACCACCTCATTAGCTGCAGCAGCAGGAGGAATTGGAGCATTTGTAACCAGTTATATAATGACGAAAACGAATGACCTTTCAATGGTACTCAATGGTATACTTGGGGGATTAGTTGGAATCACCGCGGGAGCAGATGTGATACCTCCGGGGTCTGCAGTGATCGTTGGATTGATAGCTGGAATTATCATTCCAATAGCAGTGACAGCATTTGACAAAGCAAAATTAGATGATCCAGTTGGAGCTACTTCAGTTCACCTTGTATGTGGTATCTGGGGAACATTAGCTGTAGCCATATTTGGCAACTGTGATGAAGGTGTAGGAACTTTCGGAGCACAGTTGATGGGTATTGGAGCTATGGGCGTATTTACTTTTGTGTTTTCTTTCATATTCTTCTATATCATCAAAGTTACAATAGGGCTAAGAGTAGAAGAAGAAGAGGAAGAAAGAGGATTGGATATGATGGAGCATAGTATGCGAGCGTATTCGTAATAAATAATTAATCAATAAAAAAAGCGCTCATTGGCGTGAGCGCTTAAAAATTAAATTATCTAAAAAATAAATCGGGGACGAGCCCCAGACTTTCATACGACGAAATCAAATATAGGTATTTCTGTTGGATGACAAAATAATCAATGGCTTTGATCTTCGATTCTAATCAATTTCTAAACAGAATAAAGTTATCATCATGAAAAAATATATACTTATCACACTACTTATTCTTTGTTATTCATTCGTTTTTGCTCAAGATGCAGAACCAATGGAAGAGGAAACACCCGCTATTTCATTTTCTGGTTCAGTGGACGCATATTTCAGAAGTGCGAAAGAAGCTCCTGGGACCTCTTTTGCTAATTTGCCTGGCTTTTCACTTGGTATGGCTAATCTGGTAGGATCTTATGAAGGTAGCAAGGTGGGTTTTGTGGCAGACTTGGTTTTTGGACCAAGAGGAGAAGATGCAACATTTTTATCTCCAGAATTGAGACCAGGTGGTAGCTCTAACATAGTTAATCAGTTATATGCATATCTTAATGTAACTGATAAGATCACCTTTACACTGGGTAACTTCAACACATTTTTGGGATATGAGGTGATTCAGCCTACGGCAAACTTTAACTACTCGACTTCGTACATGTTTTCATATGGCCCTTTTTCTCATACGGGATTAAAAATGGATGCAGACCTCGGAGGTGGTTTGTCGTTGATGCTTGGAATATTAAATCCAACAGATGCAACGGAGTATAATCCTCTGAATGCGGAAGGGTCTAACGATTACTTTGGTGGAGCACAGTTAGGCTATAGCTTTGACGCAGGATCAGCTTATGTGAATGCATTGTTTGGTCCTGATTACTTTCAGGTGGATTTAACAGCTGGGTTTGATCTCACAGAAGCTATATACGTTGGTGTGAATGCTACAACTGCTTCAGATGATCTTTTTGCAGGAGTTGCTGGTTATCTGCAATTCGCTACTTCAGATGCTTTTAAGATCGGAGCGAGAGTAGAATCATTTTCAGATAAAGGTGTTGGTGTGATAGCGCCAGATGAGAGCGTATTATCATTTACACTATCAGCTAACTATACAGTGGACAACTTAACATTGATCCCAGAATTCAGAATTGACAATGCTTCTGCGGATGTATTTGATGGCGGAACGAGTGGTTCATTATCATCATTCGTCTTAGCAGCAGTTTACGGATTCTAAATAGACAGATTGGTTAATCGTTTTAATCAAATAGTCCTTATCAAATTGGCATAGATTAGATTTTCATACGACGACCTTCGTCATTTCTTAACGAAGAAAATGACGAAGGTTTTTTTTTACTGCACCATCCACATAGGTCATCCCAAGACCGAAACCTTCGTCGTCCTGATAAAGGTTAAAGCGGTAATAGCCTAAAGGCTCAAGCCCCTTGTCAGATTTGCTAATTTTATCTGAAATCATTCTTAATAACACATGTCAGCAAACCACGGATTTTACTTCTAAAAATACCTTATTTTGTAAGTTCGTGACTACGTAAGAGGAAAAATTAGACCGATACAAGTCTTTAGTAGGTCAATTTAACTTCGTGATATTGTTTACTGCTTCTATTTGACATGAGTCAAATAGACACTTGACAAATGTCTATGTGAATGAGCTTATAAAGTTTTGTAATATGAATGACAAGAATCAACAAGGTCTATATACACCACAGCTAGAATCAGATGCTTGTGGCATAGGGATGATAGCTAATCTAGAGAAGATATACTCCCATCAGACAGTGTCAGATGCACTTACCATGTTAGAGAATATGGAACATCGAGGAGCATGCGGATGTGATCCTGAAAGTGGTGATGGAGCTGGAATCTTGATTCATGTACCTCATCAACTCTTCAGTAGTGAATCGTTAGATTTTGAACTACCATCATTAGGTGACTATGGAGTGGGAAGTGTCTTTTACCCAAAAGGGCAAGACTTTGAAGAGATCAATGCTATGATTAGTTCTGGAGCAGATGCTTTGGGTCTTAACCTGATAGGTAAGAGGCGTGTGCCAGTGGATAGTAGCATCTTAGGGGCGACGTCTTCGGCCAGTGAACCAAATATCTATCACTTATTTTTCACATCTAAAGAAGGGCTTTCTGGTAAAATATTGGACAGAAAACTGTTGGTACTCAGAAAGAGTATATCTCATGAAGTCATAAATGCTTATCCTCAACACAAGGATGACTTTTACATAGCGTCTCTTTCATCAAGGACTATGGTCTATAAAGGCCAACTTACTTCGACACAAGTAAGAGCATACTTTGATGACCTACGCAATGAGAAACTTACATCAGCTGTAGCTTTGGTCCATTCCAGGTTTTCTACGAACACAGTGCCGCGATGGAAGTTAGCACAACCATTTAGAATGATTGCTCACAATGGAGAGATCAATACGATAGAAGGAAATAAGAATTGGTGGGCAGCTAAAGAGAAATCAATGAAGAGCGATCTTCTCTCTGCAGAAGAGTTGAAGAAGATGCTACCTCTTTTTAATCCAACGAGTAGTGACTCAGCAACCTTCGACAATATCTTAGAATTCCTAGTTCATAATGGAAGGACGTTGCCTCATGCGTTGATGATGATGATACCAGAAGCTTGGCAGAATTCTGGTCATATACAAAAATATAAAAGAGACTTCTACGAATATCATGAAGGACTCATGGAACCATGGGATGGTCCTGCAAGTATGTGCTTTACAGATGGCACTTTGGTCGGAGGGACTCTGGATAGAAACGGTCTACGCCCATCAAGATACTATCTGACAAACGACAACCGATTAATACTCGCTTCCGAAACAGGAGTGTTGCCTTTAGATCCTGCTATAATTGTAAAAAAGGGTAGACTAGAGCCAGGTAAAATTCTCATAGCTGATCTTGACCAAAAGAAAGTGATCGGTGACGAGGAATTAAAAAATGTAATTTGCAATCGCCTTCCATATAGTTCTTGGTTAGAAGATAGTAGAATTGAATTGTCTGATATAGAGTTGAATAAAACAACTTTGGATCCTTCACCTATTCCCCTGACACAAAGGCAGACTGCTCAAGGATATACTTTAGAAGATGAAGACTTGATCATTAAGGGAATGGTTGAGAATTCTAAAGATCCTATTGGGTCTATGGGTGCAGATATACCTTTAGCTATACTTTCAAGATATACGCAGCATATAGCAAACTACTTTAGACAGCAGTTTGCACAGGTTACTAATCCACCTATTGACTCTTTAAGAGAGAGTGAATACATGACGCTTAAGACGGTGCTTGGTGGCAGTAGTAATATTCTTGAAGCAAAGAAAAATACAGTTAAGTTTATAAGATTAGAAAGTCCAATTCTGGATCAAAAGTCATTCTTGAAATTACAACATATCAAGCATGATGATTTTTCAGTGGCTACTATAGATTGTACTTTTTCTAAAAATTATAAAGAGGGAGATCTCAAGCAGCGTATAAAAAGTATATGCAAGGAAGTTTCTGACCATGTGTCAAATGGGCAGAACCTTATCATCTTAGATAATACTCAAGTTTCAACTGAGAAAGTGCCTATTCAATCTCTCATGGTTACTGGCGCTGTACATCATTCACTTGTAGTTGAGGGCTTACGCCAAAAAGCATCTCTGCTCGTACTTGGAGGGGATATAGTAGAAACTCATCATTGTGCAACTCTGGTTGGATATGGAGCAGATGCTATATATCCAGCTACAGCTTATGAAACAGTTAGAAGACTTCATGCTGATGCGAAATTAGAAAGTGTTCCTAATCCAGCTAAGGCTGTAAATATCTATATGAAGGCCCTTAATAAAGGACTTCTGAAAATCATGTCTAAGCTTGGAATATCAACAGTTCAGTCATATCGTGGAGCCCAAGCATTTGAAGCGCTTGGGATTTCTCAAGAAGTAATTGATGTTTGTTTCAAGAGAACTATCTCACGGATATCGGGGATGACCTTTGATATGTTAGCAAAGGAAGCATTGATCAAACATAGCGTAGCTTTTGCCGATGACTTTGAAGATGAATTGATAGATATGGGTATCTATCAATGGAAGCAAAGGGGAGAGTATCATTTATTCAATCCTACGACCATTCATTTACTTCAGCACAGTACTAAGAAAAACGATTACAACGTATATAAAAAGTATACAGAAGCGATCAACACTCAGTCTGAAAAGGTCTGCACGTTGAGAAGTCTTTTGCAATTTAAAAAGGCAACAGGAAGTATACCTCTCGAAGAAGTTGAACCAGTCGAAAATATTCTAAAGCGATTTGCGACAGGTGCAATGTCCTTTGGCTCGATCTCACACGAGGCACATAGTACACTTGCGAAAGCAATGAATCGTATAGGTGGTAAAAGTAATAGTGGAGAAGGAGGAGAAGATGAAGCCAGATTTGAAAAATCTGAAAATGGAGATTGGGAAAGATCGGCTATTAAGCAAGTAGCTTCTGGAAGATTTGGAGTCACGATTAATTATCTAACCAATGCTGTAGAACTGCAGATTAAAATGGCACAAGGAGCCAAGCCTGGAGAAGGTGGACAGCTTCCTGGTCATAAGGTGGATGATTGGATCGCCCGTGTAAGAAATTCTACGCCTGGAGTAGGACTGATCTCTCCGCCTCCTCATCATGATATTTATTCTATTGAAGATTTAGCTCAGCTCATATTTGATCTTAAGAATGCCAATAGAGAAGCAAGAATCTCAGTAAAGTTAGTTTCTAAAGCAGGTGTGGGAATTATAGCTTCAGGAGTTGCTAAAGGAAAAGCAGATCATATTTTAATAGCAGGACATGATGGTGGGACAGGAGCCTCTCCATTGAGTTCTATTCGTTATGCAGGATTACCTTGGGAATTAGGCCTTGCCGAGACACATCAGACACTGATACAAAATCAAATTAGAAATAGAGTTGTCCTTCAGACGGACGGTCAGATAAGAACCGGTCGTGATATGGCTTTAGCAACTTTGTTAGGTGCTGAAGAGTGGGGTATTGCGACTGCAGCTTTGGTTGTAGAAGGATGTATTCTAATGCGAAAGTGTCATCTAAACACATGTCCAGTCGGAATCGCTACTCAGGATCCTGAGTTAAGAAAGAAGTTTGATGGAAAGGTGGAAGACGTTGTGAATTTCTTCCATTTTCTTGCAAATGATCTTAGAGAGATTATGGCCGAACTCGGATTTAGAACGGTCAATGAGATGGTAGGTCGTGCGGACTTATTAAAAATAAGAGAAGACCTTTCTCATTGGAAATTGAAAAGTGTAGACCTTAGTCCATTATTGTATCGTGACCCGCTTGCGGATACCCAGGTTAATTACAATAATGTCAAGCAAGATCATGAAATTGAAGATGTCATCGATAGACAGTTGATAGAATATGCATTGCTTGCCTTAGAAGATAAGATTACAATTAATAGCGTTTTTGATGTAGTCAGTACTAATCGAGCGATTGGTACAATGCTATCCAATGAAATTGCAAAAAAATATGGAAGTAAAGGTCTTGAAGACGATTCTATAAATTTCAGATTCAGAGGATCTGCTGGTCAAAGTTTTGGTGCATTTGGTGCAAAGGGGTTGACATTTACCTTAGAGGGTGACTGTAATGATTATTTTGGAAAAGGCTTGAGTGGGGCGAAATTGATACTTAGCACAGATCGAACAGCTACTTTAATTCCTGGTGAAAATATCATCGTAGGTAATGTTGCTCTATATGGGGCGACGTCAGGTGAGGCTTATATAAAAGGAATAGCAGGGGAGAGATTTGCAGTTAGAAATAGTGGTGCCACGGCAGTAGTAGAAGGTTTAGGAGCGCACGGATGCGAGTATATGACTGGGGGATGCGTAGTCGTGCTTGGTTCGGTAGGCAGAAATTTTGGTGCAGGTATGAGTGGCGGTGTAGCTTATTTGTATGATACTGAGAATGATATGAACCAGTATCTCAATATGGGTATGATCTTAGTTGAAACTCTTGATGAAAAAGATGAAGAGCAGCTGAGGTCTTGTGTTCGAAATCACTTTAAGTATACAGGTAGTACCAAAGCGCTTTATGTTCTTCAGCATTGGAATAAAGAAAAAGATAAGTTTATTAAAATTATGCCTGAGGAGTACAAAAGGGTATTGGAAGAAGCTGCTAAGAAGAAGTCTGCTGTTGTTGTTTAATAAGATAGAAAAGAATCATGGGAGATATAAAAGGATTCATGAAGTTTGGCAGAGAGTTGCCATCTAAAAGAGAGGTCAAGGAAAGAGTCGATGACTACAAAGAGATCTATGTTGCACATTCTGATGAGCTAACTAACAAGCAAGCTGCGAGATGCATGGATTGTGGTATTCCATTTTGTCATAGTGGTTGCCCTCTTGGAAATATAATTCCTGACTTCAATGAAGCGGTTTATAATGAAGATTGGAAAGGCGCGTATGACATATTGAGTAGTACGAACAACTTCCCTGAATTTACCGGAAGGATTTGTCCAGCTCCTTGCGAAAAGGCATGTGTATTAGGAATCAATAGTGATGCTGTTTCAATAGAGCATATTGAGAAGTCTATCATAGAGAAGGCATATGAAGAAGGATGGGTACAACCTGATACCGATATCAAACGCACAGATAAGAAAGTCGCGGTTGTTGGATCAGGCCCTGCAGGGTTAGCTGCTGCTGATCAGCTGAATAAAGCAGGTCATCATGTGACTGTCTATGAACGAAATGATAAAGTAGGTGGATTGCTTCAATATGGAATCCCTGATTTTAAATTAGAAAAGTGGGTTGTAGAGAGAAGAGCTCAAACCATGGAAGCCTCTGGGGTAACTTTCCGTACGAGTACAAATGTCGGTGTTGATGTATCTACTCAAGATTTATTATCGGATTATGATGCTGTCGTTTTAGCCGGAGGGAGTACAGTCCCAAGAGACTTGAAAATAAAAGGAAGAGAACTTAAAGGAGTTCATTTTGCGATGGAGTTCTTAGAACAAAAGAATAGACAAGTCGCAGGTGAAGAAGAGTTCGATCATGAGATCATCACTGCAACAGGAAAGAATGTGGTGATCATCGGTGGCGGAGATACGGGAGCGGATTGTACAGGTACTTCTAATCGTGAGAAAGCTGCAAGCATCACCCAGATTGAGCTACTTTCTAAGCCACCAGTGAATAGACATGAGAGCACGCCATGGCCACTATGGCCGATGGAACTTAGGACTTCTTCTTCTCATGAAGAAGGATGTGATCGTAAGTGGGCGATACTCACAAAGGAATTCATAGGTGATGGACAAGGAAATCTGAAAGGAGTAAAGTTGGTTGACATAGAATGGGTCTTCGATGAGGCGCAAGGCAGATCGATATTCAAAGAAATAGAGGGAAGTGAAAGAGAGATTCCTTGTGAGCTTGCGTTATTGGCAGTAGGGTTCGTGCACCCACAGCATGACGGACTACTTAAGTCATTAGAAGTGGCACTAGACAAAAGAGGTAATGTTCAGACAGAAGCTGACTACAAATCAAGTATAGAGAAAGTATTCAGCGCTGGAGACATGAGAAGAGGACAATCACTCGTGGTATGGGCGATCTCCGAAGGTCGTGAAGCTGCGCTTGAAGTGGATAAATTCTTATCAGGAGGAAAGACGAGGCTTAATTCTAAGTCCTATTCGAAACTTTTGGTATAATATCCAGCGTTGTATATTATTGCAAGATATAATGTAACATGGAAGCAACTATAGACAGTACAATAGAACAAGGGAAGAAATCTTATGACAAGGTTTTAGATCATCTTAAAGATGAATTACAGAAGATTAGAGCGGGAAAAGCTTCCCCAGTTATGCTTAAAGGTCTAGTAGTAGATTACTACGGGACGCCGACACAATTAACACAAGTGGCTAATGTAACTACTCCCGATGCGAGGACCTTATCCATCGCTCCGTGGGAAAAAAGTATGCTTTCGCCAATTGAACAATCGATCTTTGCAGCTAATCTGGGTTTAACACCTATGAATGATGGAGAGCAGATCAGGATCTCAATTCCTCCACTTACTGAAGAAAGAAGAAAAGATCTTGCCAAGCAATGTAAGTCATTGGGCGAAGATGCTAAGATATCGGTTCGTACTGCACGTCACAAAATGATTGATTTCATTAAGAAAGAGGTTAAAGATGGATACCCTGAAGACGCAGGTAAGAAAAAGGAATCAGAGGTAGAACAAATGGTAAAAGATATTACCAAGCGAATTGAGGACTTCTTAGCCGCGAAAGAAAAGGAAATTATGACTGTTTAATCAACAGCTGTTTCATACTTTTTTATTCTTAAGGCAGAGCCGTCCCATTCGGCATATGTAAAGTGTGTCATCCAATCACCAAGATTGCAGTACTGTGTAACACCATTAGACAAGATTGTCAGATCGGGATTGTGTTGGTGTCCGCAGATGAAATAATCAAAGTCTTGGCTTTTGCTTAATTTTTCAGCATAATCTACTAATCGATTTATATCTGATAATTGAGCAACCTCTTTATGTCGACTTAAGCTACTTATAGAACTCATTACGTAAAGACCAATCCTCGGTGGAATTAGTGAGAATAGTTTCTGCGCTATTGTACTTCTAAAGATTCCTTTGACAAATTTATACCCACTATCTCCTTTGCCCAAACCATCTCCATGTGCTATGAAGAATTGCTTGTCTTCTATATAAACATTGAGCTCATGATCATGTACAATGACGCCAAGCTCGTCTTGGAAATATGAAAATACCCACATGTCATGATTCCCTTTGAAAAAGTGAATCTCTACACCCAGATCAGCAAGTTCAGCGATCTTACCTAAAAGTCTTACATAGCCCTTGGGTATAACGGATTTATATTCAAACCAATAATCGAATATGTCACCAACGAGATAAATCGCTTTTGCGTCCATCTTAATTGATTCTAACCAAGATACTATGATCTTTTCTCGTTCTTTTGATGAAAGACGCAGATCAATGCCTAAGTGAAAGTCAGAAGCAAAGTATGTAGATGTTCGACTACTCATAATGATACAACCACAAAATAGGTGATTACACTGTTCTATTGGAGTCTATTCTGAGTCTAAGACAATATTATACTCTTATACAAAGAACAATTCCTTCTTGAGGGCGGCGGTATTAGCTACATTGTATTAAATTAACGCTGGATACAACTTCTGCATTAAAAAAAATGCAGACGATCAGAGAAAGATGATGATACACTTAATACGCGATAGATTCCAAAAAGTCATAGCGCCTATCTTGATGGTAGTCATACTTGGAGTAAGTGTAGGATCAATTAATGTAAGTATTGACATTGGGAACGCTGATCTTTTCAGTTTAGAGATTGACTTTGACAACGAGATGGAAGAAGATCGACTATCAGATGAAAAAATAAGCGATCCATCTAAGATTTATCAACAGTTCTCTAAGATGGCTAAAGGGCGAATATCATGTTTTAACGATACCCCTCTTCCCATCACGTCACATTATCTTTCAATTAGCACTCCTCCACCGGATTTAGAGATACCTACTCTTCTGGTGTAACTATTCTTATACTTCTTGTGTCTATTCTGCCTTAAATTCGTGGGTAGACTTTTATGATGAACTAACTTCTTATTCTAACTACTATGAAAAATTTATTTGACTTTCGTCATTTTAAAGGCGATTTACTTGGAGGATTGACTGCTGGTATAGTAGCCTTACCACTTGCACTAGCCTTTGGTGTAAGCTCTGGACTTGGGCCGAGCGCTGGTTTATACGGGGCGATTTTTATCAGTTTCTTCGCTGCCTTATTTGGAGGAACAAATACTCAGATATCTGGCCCTACAGCACCTATGACAGCAGTCAGTATGGTCATCATTGCAGGTATTGTAGCTGCCAATGAAGGAGATATAGAGAAAGCACTACCATCTATTTTAATCATTTTCTTGCTGGCTGGTTTGATGCAAGTCGGTCTTGGTATTATTGGCCTTGGGAAGTACATCAGATATATCCCATATCCGGTTGTATCTGGATTTATGACCGCTATTGGTGTTATCATCATTGTTACCCAAGTGTTGCCGATGGTTGGTTATTATCCGAAAGAAGATACTCAGTTTATCAATAACTTTAAACCGCAAGCAGAAGAATTAATTTTAGAGAATATCCTGAGAGACGAAGCAGGAGAGGGCATTTTAGTATTGGAAGATTTTAAAGAGACGATTGATAGAGCGCAACATATCTCCACTGACCAAATACTTAAAGAATCACAAACTTTAGCGGCAAAGGATGCCTCTGGAGTCATAGGAGCTTTTAAAGTATTTCCCAGGGCATTATCTAATATTGACTGGTTAGAATTTCTTTTAGCCTTAGGAACGATAATTATAATCTATGGTTTTAAAAGAATAACCACAGCTGTACCGAGTACTTTAGTAGCGCTTCTAGTTATGTCTAGTGTTGCTGTTATTTTCAAATTGCCATATCGAGCTATTGAGCAAATACCAAGCGGCATCCCCGTTCCTAATCTATCGATATTTGCGGATTTCCAATTAAGCTCTATATCTCCCTTTATTTTCACTGCCCTGACACTGGCTTTCTTAGGAGCCATAGACAGCTTATTAACTTCTGTTGTTGCGGACAACATGACAAAGACAAAACACAAGCCAAATCAAGAATTAATAGGACAGGGTATAGGTAATAGTATCGCTGCGATTTTTGGAGGAATTCCTGGAGCAGGAGCGACTATACGTACTGTCGTAAATATCAATGCTGGAGGTAAAACAAGATTATCAGGAATGATAGCGGGTATTCTTCTTTTGTTGATATTGTTATTACTTGGACCTATCGCATCACAGATACCAGCTGCTGTACTTGCTGGCATTCTCATAACAGTAGGAATCAGTGTGATGGACTTCAAAGGTCTTAAAGCCATACCTAATATGCCAAGAGCAGAAGTCATAATTATGATTGTTGTACTTGTACTTTCCTCTGTGTGGAATCTTGTCTATGCTGTGGGGATAGGTCTTGTTATC
>CALHUZ010000006.1 GCA_938039305.1 uncultured Saprospiraceae bacterium | reverse complement strand
ACATGACTACTCAAGAAATTGCAAATCGCCTAGTTGAACTCTGTCGTAAAGGAGAATTTGAAACTTGTTATAAAGAGCTTTATAACCCGGCTATCGTCAGCGTAGAAAATGATGGTTCGTCAGTTTCTGGTTTTGATGGTATCGCACAGAAGGGTAAAGAATGGAATGCGGGAATTGAAGAATTTCTTGGATCAAGTGTAGGTGAGCCAATAGTCTCAGGTAATTATTTTTCTTTGCCAATGAGCATGGAGCTAAAGTATAAAGGCGCGCCGGCTGCGGTGAAGTTTGAAGAAATATGTGTTTACCAAGTTAAAGACGGGAAGGTCGTGAGAGAGCAGTTCTTCTATGATGAGCCAGGTAGTTGATCTGCATTATTGAAGAAATAATTTCTTCAATAATGCAGATCAAGAGTGACAACGTTAATTGATAATGAAAAACAAAAGAGAGTTTTACTAAAGTAAAGCTCTCTTTTGTTTTTGGGACTCACCATCACATGTTTTTGGTTTAGTGTCTGTCATATGTTATCTGGCCTCTGCTAAATCTACATCTCAATCTCCTGCACAATTCCAGTATATCCATCTGTACGAAGTGCATTCACTGGTAATTTATCTTCAACTGGTAGAGATCGGAAGTTGCTATTGATACCAATGGTTTGTTTTTTAGCATCGTCTATTTTTATAATTCTAAGCGATAAGGTATCTGCCAGCATAGCAAAGGCTTCAATGGTTATAGATCGATCTGTCTCTCTATCGACAAAGATCTCTTCATCATTGATATAGAGTGATTTTACGTTAGAAGGATTGTGGACTTTAAACCTTGTATTATATACTTCACCTTGAGCGATGATGTGTACTATTCCTGAGTTTAAAGTGTCTCTTATGATCTCAGGAACAGATACATGTAGTGGAACATTAGTGTCAACATTCCAAAATGTCTTTGTATCAGGCATCATCATCTGAGAGTAGGTAGCTCCTTCAAGAAATGATTCATTTCCGATATTGATATGCTTGTCTTCTGATGCCCATTTGGCTTGACCTGTGGCTACATCATAATTATAAAAAAGACTCGATGGTAAAGGTTCACGTTCTGTAGGAGAAGAAGTAAAATGTCCCCCCAAGAGACTACCCAGTACAATAGCTCCACCGATATAGTTCATCACTGAAGAGCTGGTCCATAGCTTATCAAATAACACCATTGTTGTAAGTGCTATGATAGAAACATGTATTGTAGGCATCGGTAGCCCAACAAGACTGAATGCAAGAAAGAATAAGGTTATCATAGGTATCCACATGGCAAGTGGAACAAGGCTTGTAGCATAAGCTATAATGACATCATCTGCAGCCCAATCTGATCTTGTCGTAACTAAGAAGTAGATCGACAAAGCGATCATAGGGTAGAGTATGAAATAAGTCGCTGTTGGGATGAATATATAGAATGCAATTGAAAGCGATCCTAAGAATAAAAGCGCCGCTGCTTTGAAGCTACTTGGGTTAGATGATAAAACTGTTTTCTTTAGACAGAGCGAACTGATGAGTATGGAGATGCCGATACATGTAAGAAGATACCACTTGTGATTATAAAATTGTCCAGCATAGAATATCTCATATTGTGGATATAAAGCGAACAACACTTTGCTTAACCCTATGCTTAACAAAGCACTTGCAATAACGCTTACAAGAATCATCAAGAACGAAAGCCCAAAGGACTTAATGTTGATGATGTCTTTTCTAAAAGATCTAAAAAGTAAAAATGCAATAAAGGCCAAGGCCAATACTAAAATACCCAGATCCCAAGCCGATGGGTAGACAACCAAGAATCCTAAAAAGTTGAAAAAAGTAGCATTGTGCGTTTTGGTTTCAGAAAGATCCGTGTTTGCAAAGTGCTTGGTGAGGGCGAGCATGTTCGTTCCCGTATGTTGTACACTCTTTTGATTGATATTTTCTGGTGTATCAGCGGGATTATGATAGTAGCTGAATCCATCTATGAAGGCATGATTGATACCATTCAATCCAGCTTTTTTAAAATACGTAAAGTCCGTATCGTTAGGTAGATTCTTATAGATCTCAAATGACATAGAGTTGGCTACTGGTCGTGTTGCCACTTTTTTTAATTGACGTACCAACCAAGAGTTGCCTTCCGACCATTCGAATGACATACTTGCTCCACTATTGCCACGAGCCTCATAGTTAAGCAACACACCTATGTGTGATACATCTTCTTGTTCTGTAAATGCTTTTGCTCCAAACAATCCGGCTTCCTCTCCGTCAGTGATAAAGAATATGATATCATTCTCATGCTCTTCTTTCTTAAGCAGTTTTGCTATTTCTAAAATGCAGGCCACAGAATGAATATCATCAGCGGCACCTGGTGAACTCAATACGCTATCGTAGTGGCCTACTACCATAACGGCTTTACCTTGGCTCTTGCCTTTGATGGTGGCGATGATATTCTCTGTCCGACCAATGCGCGTATAACCAGATCCCCAATGTTGCTTGGCATAACCGATAAATAGCTCAGTCGGGATATCTAACTTTTCAAACTCTTTAAGGATATAGTTCTTGACTTTTCTGTTTTCCTTTGTGCCCATATGATGTATTTCACTGGCCATCACATTAAGGTGTGTCATCGCATTAACGGCTGAGAATCCATCAGTATCGGTTGGCTGCACAGTGATAGGTCCTGTCTGCTTTATGGTGATCACACTAAGGATCAAGATCCATATGATCGGAAGGTATTTGGTCATGATTTCAGAATATGCAAGAAGATAAGAAAACTCTTTCAGAAGGCGGTTCTTCAAGAGCATGCTTTCGCAATGAATATTAATTGATCCATGTCAAATAGTCGGTCATTATAATGTCTTAAACTTGTATACTCATTAATTCACACCCGAACTAAAAAAATATGTTGGACTCAATGATCGATCCAATGTTGAAGCAACCTCGGAAGCTGTTCTTGATAGATGGCCTTGGAGCATTGCTTTCTGCATTCCTTCTAGGCATTGTCCTAGTTAAGTTACAACATCTCATAGGCGTGCCAACTCGAACACTGTATGTTCTTGCATTTTTGCCAGTGCTATTTGCTGTGTATGACTTTCTTTGTTTTTTCAAGCTACAAAATGGGTTTGCGATTTATATAAAGTATATCGCTGTCGCAAATATTATGTATTGTCTTTTCTCGATAGCTATGATGGCGAGTCATGGAGATACTTTAACTTCTTTGGGTTGGTTCTATTTTATAGTGGAGATTTTGATAGTGGGTGTTATTTCCTTGATTGAATTAAAGGTTGCTAAGGAGCTAAGAAAAGGTTGAGTCAGTCATTTTATTATTTGTGAATGATGTAAAATCATTTCCTCAATGCCAATTCTAATTTGAGCATTGAGATGCTTTTTAATTCTTTGCTACTTTAAGCTATCTTTCATTTTGAAAAAAAACAGAAATGGATTATGAGCAGTAAATCGATTAGCATCTTGCTTGCACTATTATTGGCAGTAGTTGTCGATTCTTATTCTCAAAGCAAACGAGTAAGAGACTATGGGATAGAGATCGGGGTTCAAAAAACAGGAAAGTACAATGGCATAACAGATGTCGCAGGTGTCCAAGTAGGGCATACAACACTCATCATCAGTGACAGCATAAGAACAGGTGTTACAGCTATTTTGCCTCATGGCGAAAATATATTCCAAGCAAAGGTACCTGCAGCTATTTATATCGGTAATGGTTTTGGGAAGTTAGCTGGTTATAGCCAAGTGAAGGAATTAGGTAATATTGAGACACCGATCATTTTAACTAATACTTTAAGTGTTCCCGTTGCTTCAGATGCTTTAATCACCTACACTTTAGGACAAGCTGAAAATAAGAAAGTAAGATCTGTCAATTCGGTTGTAGGAGAAACTAATGATGGTAGGCTTAATGACATCCGAGGAAGGCATGTAAAAGAAGGGCATGTGTTGTCGGCAATCAGAAATGCAAAGAGTGGCGTTGTTGCAGAAGGCAATGTTGGTGCTGGGACGGGAACGGTTTGTTTTCAATATAAAGGTGGAATAGGAACTTCTTCAAGAGTGATTCCTAAATCATTCGGAGGATATACTGTAGGCGTTTTAGTTCAAACTAACTTCGGTGGTGTTTTGGAAATAAACGGCGTCCCCATATCTAAAGAACTGGGTCATGGTTCTCCACTTTATACCTACGATGTCGACGGCTCTTGTATGATTGTCGTAATGACGGATGCACCTTTGGATGCAAGAAACTTAGAAAGACTTGCCAAGAGGGCTATGTTAGGATTGGCCAAGACAGGCGGTATAGCGTCTAACGGAAGCGGTGACTACGTCATAGCTGTTTCTACGGCTAAAGGTAACAGAATTGCATATTCAAGCGATGAGTTAATTAATGAGGCCACTGTACTTAGAAATGGTTCGATGTCGCCGTTGTTCTTAGCAACTATTGAAGCTACTGAAGAAGCGATATTAAATTCACTTTTCGCAGCGGAGACGATGACTGGCAGAGATGGTCATGTAGTTCCTGCTCTTCCTATTGATAAGGTAATAGAGATCATGAAGAAGTACAATAAAATAAAGGAGGATTAACTACCTGTAGTTATTTGCGTTTCATACTCTTGCGTGGTTTTAATTGAATCTAGTTTTGCTTGAATACATGGACTATTTATTCTTTGCCACTTATCCTTTAGGTATTTTTTGAGGCCTATTTTAATAAGTAGGGTGGTTTCTCTACATTAGAGCGTTTAAAGAGTTAGCGGTCAATGATGAAGTTTATTTTCTTGTGTGTCTTCGCGACATTGTTTCAGGTTCATGTCTTCTCTCAAGATACTGACGAATCAGTAAGCGGAGATTCGGTTTCTGAGGATGGAAAGATCAAAGTAGATGTAGGTGGAGCATTGAGATATAACTACAACCTTTCTTCTTGGAAGCCTAATCAGAAAA
>CALHUZ010000005.1 GCA_938039305.1 uncultured Saprospiraceae bacterium | reverse complement strand
AATGCTAATCCATTCAGAGAGTCTGCACCCATCTTTCGACAGGTCTTATATGTGCGTACATCAAGATGTATCTCTCCTTCATCCATCTTCATAACAGCTATCTTCTGGGAGCCTACGAACTTCTTAACGATTAGATTAGGTGCTTCAGTGGCCAGGATGCCTTTGGCTTTCTTGAGATCATTTAGAACTCGAGACGCAACCGTCTGCATCTCTAAGATTTCTTCCTGAGTCACAGGTGCGACAAGCAAGTCTTCATCATTTACCTCTTCATGACGCAAATGATCGCTTTCTAAGCATGCATGATTGGCGTGTTTTAAGAAGGTGTTCTTAGATTCGGCTTTGTGTGCATTGACTAAAAAGATAATGACAAAGAGGGTCAGAATATTCCGTTGGTGGAGATTCATAACAGTGAGTATTTTGGTGATAGATTGTGATCTACTCAAATTTATAACAATATTCCAAGTCAAGGAAACTTAGCTTCTTCAGCGCCAAAAATGAGTTGTATGATCTCACCTGTTGTTAGTACCCATGTTAAGCTATAACTTAGCGGTGATCCAAAGTATATCATTCGCATCAATGAGAATACAACTTTTAGCCAGCATAATGTTCTGTCTTGCCACAGTTCTCCACGCACAGTTTGGAGCACAAGGCACTACTCATGCTGTGATCATCGGCATATCTGACTATCAAGATGACGATATACCCGACCTTCAGTTTGCACATAAGGATGCAGAGGCTTTCGCCAAATACCTTAGAACTGTCTACGCGGGGAAAGTCGATCCAGACAACATCTCCTTGTTGATCAATGAGGAGGCTACCGGGGGCAAAGTGCACAATGCGTTAAACAGACTCTTGGAGACTTGCAGCATCAAAGACAAGATCTTCATCTATTTTTCGGGACATGGAGATGTTTCATCTACTGCTGCCTCTGATCTGGGACATTTACTACTTCATGATACACCTGCAGGACTCTATGAGATGAGTTCGCTGAGGATCACAGATCTTCAGAACATAGCGAAGAAGATCTCTGTAGACATCGGAGCAGAACTCATCATCATCACAGATGCCTGTAGATCTGGCAATGTCGCCAGTAGTCTTGGCGATGGCGTACAGTCGACTTCATTATCGCTTGCTGCTCAATTCGCTAACGAAACCAAGATTTTAAGCTGCCAACCAAATGAACTCGCACTCGAAGGAGTGAGATGGGGTGGTGGACGAGGAGTATTCTCTTATCACTTAATAGATGGCCTCACAGGTCTTGCAGATAGTAATAACGATCTACAAGTCACCCTACGTGAGTTACAACGCTACTTAGAAGACACAGTAGAAGAAGATGTAGCACCCAGTGAGCAGTCACCTATGCTTGTGGGGAGTAAGAATAAGGTGATGGCATATGTCGATGAATCGAAGTTGGCACAATTGGTACTTGAAAAGTCAGGATCGAGTGACAATAATCAGACAGTGGTGACGTCAATATTGACAAGAGAAGTAAATGCTGGGGATTCTAAGATCGGGCGGCTGATGAGTGCTTTCCAAGATGCACTAAGCACTGGTTATTTGCTAGCAGCTGATGGAGAAGAATTAGAAGATTCAGGACAATCAGCTCTGGATTACTATGAGAAAATTCTGCCGGAACCTATTCCAGAAGTACAGAAGAACAATTACAAAGGCCAATTAGTAGCAGCTCTGATAGATGATGCACAAGCAGCTATCAATGCATACCTCAATTCTGATAATGAAGAAGTAGAAAGACGCGAAGTTTCGGCAAAAAGTAGATATAAACTATTTTCTAATTACCTGGAGGTAGCAGCTGGCTTGCTTGAACCCCAGCATTATTTGTTTGGACAGCTTAAGGCTAAAAGTCTTTATTTCGATGCACTTGATAAAAGGTTAAGTGCCTTCTTGAACAAAGAGCTTTATGAAGAGGCTCGAAAGTCATTAGAGCAATCCATGATTTATGATAGCCAATCAGCGTTTGTACTGACTGAGTTAGGTATCATCAATGCGGACTTGGGTGATTATGAAGAAGCTCTTCAGTTGTATAGCGAAGCCATTAAAATAGCCCCTCGATGGGCTATACCATATAGCAATAGTGCTAACGTTTATTTGCAATTAGAAGATTATGACAAGGCGGAAGAGCTTATTCTTTTGGCGATGAAAAAACAACCACATTATAGCAAAGCCTATAGTGTCTTATCCCTAATATATAATTTGAAAGGGCAAGAGGAGGAATCTATGAACGTTCTTTTAGACTATATTGCTGAATTTGGAGACAACTTTTATATATATCTGCGGATGAGTCTTCTTGCATATGATCATAGCGATTTTAAATTAGCACGCAAATATGCTGAGTTGTCTAATGCGACAATTGAAAACTTTAGCGCACATATGATGCTCGGATCTTCCTATTATGGAGATGTAGATAGTCTTGCTCAATATCATTGGGAGAAAGCCTTGCACATAGATCCTAAATCTCCTCAGGCTTTAAATAACCTAGCATGGATGCATCAGCGTAAAGAAGAGTATCAAGAAGCTATTGATTTGTATAAAAGAGTTTTAGAAAATGATCCTCTGATCACTAACTCACTTTATAACCTTGGAGTGATTTATTATGCTCAAGATAGTTTGAAAAAAGCTTATCATTATTTTGAAACAATTGTGACAGAAGCTGATGAGAATCATGTCAATTCACTTGTCTATCTTGCGAAGATATCTGGACGTGAAGGGGATAGCCAGAAAATAATAGCTTACTTGACTCGATTACGAGATCAGGAATTTCAAGATTTAAAAAGTCTGGTTGATGATGAATTATTCGGTTCTGTAAGATCTTCATCAGTCTTTAACAATTGGATACTGAGCAATAAATTAGATTAGTGTTAAAGGACAGTGCTCGTCAAGCACCGTCCTTTTATTTTTTTGATCCTAAGGAGTAAAATCGAACAACTTAAATGTCAATTGTTGGAAGTGTTCGGACAACCTTGTCATGTCAGCTATATTGTCCACTTCAATGTTGTGGGCTTGAACAGCAGCAAGATTCCAACTGCGAGAATTAAGAAAATCAGATTTTCGAATAGCCTTATCCACACCACTTTTAGCTTGATATTGAGCATCACTTTCCAGATCCACAAGTGCCTGAGTATAATCGAGTTCCGTTTTTAATGTGAACTCATGATTGTTAGAGGTTTTATTATTGTCAGATTCCACTTGCACTATATAGGTATCTCCAACCTTCAAGGAAAGATTAGGAAGGTTTAATATTACAGCAGTATTAGGAGTTGTCATCGAGTGAAGTTCTTCTCCGTCTTCATCCATAATGATCACAGTATAGCTGGTAGCTCCAGTCATTGGTTCCCATCTGAATATCGAAGACTTATTTGACATGTTCCCACTGGGAGGCCAATGACAGATGATAGGATCAGCATTTGAACCGCCTCCATTGTCACAAGAAGGGTGTCTTGGACAAGGGGGAAGTAAAGGCTGAGCTATCATCTCAGCGCCCATTAATGTCAACACAATAGTCAGTAGTAGTAGTTTAAAGAATTTCATTTTAACGGATTTGATTAAGTAATTGAGTGATTTTATAAAGTTAGTTAATTTAATAATGCATTCGCTTTGTGGATTCTATTTTGCCTCGCAAGAAATAAAGCATAGTTCTTCTGATAAAATAGATTGTCTGGTTCGTTCTTTATTAGTCCTTTATAGATTTGGTCTGCACTATGATTATAATCTTCCATCTCTAAGATCACCGCTGTCATCCATTTTTTTTCAATCTCATTAGATTCCATGTAGTCTTGCAGATAAAAGAGTTTTTCTGATATTGCTCTTTCTGCATCTACATCTCCCTGAAAGATAAAAGATGATTCTGATTTGATCGCCTCATCTGAGGCATCAGTGATTTGCCAGAAGTATTCTGATCCGACTTGTAGATCTAACTCGCCCAACTCTATATCTGTCTCTTTATTTAAAGTGGTAGCAGTATGGATGACAGTTCGGCTTGCATCCATGAGGTTGATTCTAAAAGATCTTGATTTTTCAGAAGACCATTCGAATGTTACATCTGAAGCAGTAAGATATCCTGACAATGGTGAAGTCAGTAAGATACTCGAATCCATTGATGCGTACCCCTTCACTCCGCCATGTACTTTCATATATTCTCTGTGGTACTTGACGAGGTCTTTTTTATTTTCTGTATTGCCCATTCCATCTGTCACAAAATTCCAGAAGCGAGCCGAAAAACTCATGGATGCTTCTGTGTTGCTTTTGTAAATATCAGGCACAGCATATCTCCCAGGGCCAGTTAGAAGGACTGATTTCTTTTTTACAATTAACCTCACACGAGCGTCTTCGTCAAGAAAGATACTACCAGTATTATTGATATTCATGCCCGGAAGTAACTGGAGCTCATTCGTATCGTCTGCAGCATAGAGTACTGTCCCTGTTGTGCTGAGTATTATCAGTTTTTGATCCTCAGATTGACCAAACGCCTCTTTCTGAAGACTGACAGTAAAAAAGACTATAATGAGTGATAACAGTTTATAATTCATGTTGCAGCTATTTGTTGTTTTTTAAATACCTCGACATCATTTTTGAAATAGGATGTGATCCTCGGGAGTGCTAAGTTTTCATAAAAATCAACTATGTCCCATGTCATCAGGACACCTATGATACCGAGCGTTAGGCTCAAGCGGGCATTGAAATAATAGAATATTCCAGCTACCAAATAAAATAAAAATAGAAAGACTACTATCTGTACTACTCTGATCAGTATCCAGTATGTCTCTTTAATCACTATGAAATCCATCCGTATCAATGCAACACTTAAAAAGATAATGATGAACTCTATGAGTCGCGATATCCACTTAGGGACTTCTGCGAGATAGTTGCCATCTAAGATCATCGATATGGTATTAGCATGGATAAGTAGGCCATACATGTCCGGCAATGACTTAGCCGCAATCTTTTCATTTAGTGGAGTATAAAACTTGTCTCTTGTAGATTGCTCCCATTCATCTCCACCCGTATAACCGAACAAGACGATCTTATCTTTAAATATGTCAGTTAGATCTATTTTAGAATCAAGTAACTGATCTATATCATAGTGAACATAAGTATCCAGATGGCCTTTGTAGTTGATCCTTTCTATCTCATTTCCTCTTCGAAGTAACTTGTTGAAGGCACCAGGATCTGCTATTTTAACTAGCTCTGTTGCAAAAGAATAAGAAGCTTCATCTTTGACATTTTCTATTGGACTGAACAATCTTATAGTGTAGCCGTCTTTTGCTACGAAGTTGATATATCCTGTAGCGGCATCTTCACAAAAATAGGGTAGACAATCATCGGTACCTAAGAATGATCCTTGGTCAGCATCATACATACCCAGTGTTGTCGCCATCACTAGATTTTTTGTTTCTTCTATAGTCTGTTTTAATGTCGCATCGATAGCTGTGTCCTTTTGCTCACTAAATAGAACATCAACACCGATGGCTGTAGGCTCAAAAGAACTTACTTTTCGTAAAGCATCGGAGATGCTTTTTCGATCTGGCTTTCCTGTATTTACGATGATGATGTTATCATCGAAGTGAACAGTAGTATTATCTCTAAATTTAGAAAATACAATATCTGTGATCTCATAGTCCACTAAACTTCTCGAGAGCGGATTAAGAGCCTTGATGCTAAATTGGAATGACGAACCCAGAAACATGAATAGGTATATCAGTCCAGTAATCGAAACTACATGAGTCAGATATCTCCCGTTCTCAGAAAGCGATAACCATCTTGATATGAGTGCTTTTTTAATCATGATTGATTAGATTTAAAAAGGCACCACTCGATAATTTTTTCTGAATCATCTAATACAATGATCAAGGATTCATTATTATAAATCAACAAAGATCTTCCTTGACTACCATATGTTGTGTTAGGTTGTCCCAGTTCTTTAATAACATCATCAATCGACTGACCAACTCGTATGTCAGTAGCATATGTGATTTGCTCATTTTTTATAACTTGATAGAATTCATATGCTCCCATATTTGTACTACTAAGAGATACAAGTATTTCAGAATGCTCTTTGGCTATCGTATGAAAACTCTC
>CALHUZ010000004.1 GCA_938039305.1 uncultured Saprospiraceae bacterium | reverse complement strand
GAAGGGAAGAAGATGCACTACTTTCATAAAAATCATATTTGGCTCTAAGCTCTTCATTGTCAAAAGCAGGCAAAATATAATTTGATATCGAATAGATAGAAGAAGCATTTTGGTCCAAACCAGAAGATTGGCCTTTTAACTCAGAAGACTCTCCTATGGAGAAGATCCAGAAACTGAGACACGTTATTCTTAAAATTGTTTGGAGCATGCTAATGAAGATAAATAAAATAAGTTGATCACACGGGCAGCAAAAAGTTAATTGATTACAGTGACATCTCCTACAAGATCAATAATAGTGCCTTCAATGTCTACCTCTATATGATAAACATAAACACCAGATCTGGCTTCATTGTTTTTATAAGTACCGTCCCATGCTTCATTATCTGTAGAACTGAAGTTGTTGGCTTTATAGACTTGGTTTCCCCATCTATCATAAATATTTACCGAACGGAAAAGTACTATTTGACCAGACTCTATCTTCATTTGATCATTAGGTGGGTTACCAATACTGATAATATTAGGAATGTAGATATCAGGAATATCTACGCAAGATGCTTGCCCCTGACAATCTTCATCAGCGCAATCTATAAGACCATCAAAGTCATTGTCAATGCCGTCGATACAAACTTCATCTGGAATTATGCAGATAGTATCTTGAGTTAATATAAAAGGGTTCTGATCATACTCGACGGCACAAAGTGTATTCATATTCCGTATCATAACGTAGTAAGCCCCTTCTTCTAAATCTGTAAAGATGGGGTCGGCGATGAAGGTTTGGCCGCTATCGATGCTGTATTCTACATTTGGAAAGACAGTTAGGATTTCAATAGAACCATTATCGGGAAATGGACAATTAAAAGGAACCATAGCAATAATGGAATCAAGTCTAGGTAGACAACTATCGTCCTCACAATCTATAAATCCGTCGCCATCATTGTCTATTCCATCACTACAATCACCCTCCTCTGATTCATTACACTCTGGCGCTTGTAATATTTGTGGGTTCGTAAAAGCACAAGAGTTGATGCCATTTTTTGTCACGACGATGTCATAAAGACCTGCTTCTAAGTCTAAGAAATTATTGTCTGGAGAAAAAGTCATTCCTCCATCTATACTATACATTAAGTCATCGTTACCACCGAGAAGAGTAAGAGAGCCAAGTGGGTTAAAACACTCAATAGCTGTTCGGCTCACCGTTATCATGCCTGGTCCACAAGAGGTATCCATGCAATCTATTAGGCCATCTTCATCATTGTCTATGCCGTCACTGCATAGATCCTCGGTGTCTTCATCGAGCACAAAGCAAGAGTTATATGTTCTATCTGGTATGACATCTGAACGCGTTTCTAAAACAAGATTTTGAGGAACACCACCATTAACTCCGGCCTCTTGAATGATGTCGGGCCGAGCTCCACTCGCATCTCGGATTTGCTGATTGTCAAAATTCATGGTAAAGCAAGTATTGGGATCTGTAATATCCGTTAGGCTTAGTTCAAAACAGATCTGTATGATACTTACCCAAGCACTGTCATTGTTAATAACCTGTCCTTCTCCGATGATCTTGTCACTAACGTTGACACGTAAATACCCAATAGAATCGTACGTAAGCCCAGAATTCACAATGGTCCCACTAGGAGGCACCACATTCCTGGGGTCTGATTCTGAGACGTGAGGAGAGGAAACTACACTATCTGATAGAAATGTACCAACACTCGCATCATAAAAGATGTTGATGTTGAACCCTGAGAGCACCCACGATTCTAAACCTGTGTTGGACAACTGAAGATCATAACACGCCTGAGCAGTAGTTGTATCTAAACTTGCGAGATTAAACTGAGCACTGTAAGTGTTTTGACCAATACCAAATTGCATTGATAAAAGCCATAAAAGGCCGAAATGGAAATATCTGAATCTTTGAATAGAACGAAAACCAATCACTTAGGGAAAACTTATATTCCCTTGAGTTATTGCTAAGGGCGCTTAAGTTTAATTATTGGCTGCTGCCACTTCTCGAGCTTTTCTAGCGGCTTTGAAGCTTCCTATAAAGGCTACCATTGCTAGAATGCCTGTGATAATCATAATAGCGATTCTGACGATGGCCATTGTGTCCTCTCTTCCTAAAGCCCCTTTTAACGGCATTGCTAAAGCTAATATCATAAGAAGTGTAAGGACCACAGCGATGTGAGCGATTACTTTATTTTCGGTTTTTACTCCATTGTGCATTAACAAAAGAAGCACACCGGCTACTGAAGGGATGAAAGCCGTTGGTGATGGGCTTTCTGACCCAAAGTACCCCCATAATCCCATGATTATTAGAGTAGCGGCATTTATGAGATTTGCTGTTGGAGCTTTCATACTATCTTAAATTTTGTATTGATTAATTTTATGTTTTAACAGGAAAAGCAGGGATTAGTTGATGCCGCTTGAGTCTATCTCAGGCAGTTCCTCGTCCAATTCAAATTCGTCAAGTTCAATATCATCAAATTCGTCAAGTTCTACCTTCTGATCCATCCGAAGATCTCTTTCTTCTTCTGGATCTTGTTGTTTGTATCTGGAGCAGT
>CALHUZ010000003.1 GCA_938039305.1 uncultured Saprospiraceae bacterium | reverse complement strand
AGGTGACTCCTGACGTTCATCTGGTCCTTCTCCTTCATATCTGATGACTGTCTGAGCACGTCCCATACGACCATTCATAGCAAGTGGAAATGATGTGATACTGCCTGTGCTATAGTTGGCAACAAGTAGATTACTACTTTGCTTGTCAAGTGATAGATGACATGGTGCTATGCCTTCTGTTGATTGACGGTTGATAAGTGTGAGGCTTTTATCTTCATTAACTGTGAAGGCCGATACTGATCCCCATATTTCAGTATCTGTACCGCCTGTTTCATTTGCCGCAAAGGCAAACTTTCCTGTAGGATGAATACTAACATATGATGGGTTTGGTCCAGCTTCAGAAGTACCACTGTAGCGCAGTGACCCATCTGATTCATTGAGATATACAAGATGTATGCCTTTGGCTTGGCCGTCTACATGGCCTTCTTTTCGAGTATACGTTCCTACAAGTAAAGGAACTTCATTGTCTGCGGGGCTTGTATATGCATCGCTTTGAGCATCTGTTGAGGCTACTTGTTCTCCACTACTACCATTGCTTTGGCAAGAAGTAAGAGAGGCGATGATAATAAGCAGTGATAGGACTCTAATCATTCTTCTTCTTTGTACGTGCGATAAATATAGACAGATCGAACAAAAGAAGCGTAGAATGAATCTATTATGAGGAAGAAAGGCTTTTAGGAGGTGCTAAAAGGTTACAAACCAAGCAGTTACTAAAAGTTAAGATTTGATCCCTAAGGATTTTTTAATTTCTGTAGCCTTGAGTTTTCGATACTTTACTTGGATTGTAGCATCAGTGCGACTGATAGACTTGATAGGATATATATTCAGCTTCTTCTCTTGAAGCGTCTTTACTGGTATGCCAAGTGCTTCATTTCGATATCTGAAGAAGAGCATGTCCTTGTCTGCCACGTGAGCCATGTGATTTGTTAGCCGATCTTCGAGTATTTTGTTCAATACACTTTTCGTGCTTCTTTGAGTAGGAATCATGGATGATGATTCAATGAGTTTTTCATCGGTGTCATATGAACAGCTATTTCGGCCAGTGGTCATAGCGGCGAGGGCAGTTGTACCTGTTCCGGCGAAAGGATCCAACACTGTGTCACCAGCCATGCTATACATCATGATGAGTCTATATGGGATGTCAATCGGGTATGCGGCGGAGCGCTTTCTATCACTTTTGAGCCCTGCTTCTTGCTTTCTACCTAAGACATCTGTCCAGAGATCTGTGTACCAACTATTCCGTTCTTCCCAGAAGATGGCACTCTCACTCCTGATCTTCTTTTCAGCTGCACTAAATGTTCTCTTTTCGCCTTTGCGCATGATTAGAATGTATTCATGCTCGAGGGTTACATAAGCACCAGCAGGAAGCATACCTGATCCCATGAATTTGTTAGGAGCATTAGTTGGCTTACGCCAAATGATAGACGGCAGCATATCAAAACCTGCCTTTAAGCATGCGCTACTCACTCGACTATGATTATGCCATATGCTGAATCTTCCATTAAGGGACCTTGTTGCATCTCCGATATTGATGCAGGCGAATCCACCTGGAGCCAAAACGCGATACATCTCCTGCCAAGTTTTGTCCAGAGATTGGTGCATTAGTTCATATGCCTTCGCACCATCTGCAGCCGCAAGGGCCTTAGTGCTCTTGGGATTATCTGTAGCCCAAACATTGTCCCACATCTCAACCATAGGATAAGGTGGCGACGTGACAACTAATTGTACTGAATCGTCAGCAAGATCGAGCGGCTTAAAAGAATCAGCTGACTTATATATATGAGTAGTAGTCTTCACGACGCTAATATAGGGAAGTCGGAGAATGTGCTAATGGGATAATAGAAGTTCAAGTATCAAGCTCAAGTATCAAGATCAAAAGGTAATTAGCGAATGTGAAAATGAAGTTCAAGAGTCAAGTTCAAGTATCAAGTATGAAGTTGAAGTATCAAGTTCAAGTACAAGTATCAAGAACAAGAAGCAAGCCCGAGCCTTGAAACTAGGAAGCAAGAGAACAATGACTAGTCTAACATTGACGCAGATTTGTAAGAACTCATTAAACCTCCAAAACCGATTAAACATATTAAACCCATTAAACCTCTTAAACTCGTTAAACGTCGTATTTCAACCTCTTTTCGTCGATCAACTATATGATTCTCGTGAATTGATGCTATATTGATATCAAATTGATATTACTACAACATTAAAATCAAAAATCATGGTAGAGAAGATTATGAAAGGAACCAATGGATTTATATATCTCCTGATTGGCCTTGTATTATTGTTCGGTGGTCCTATTGTGGCGTTAAGTACACTAACAAAAGGAGTCGCCGTGATTCTTAGTGGTCTTTCTGTGATCACAGGATTGATTTTCCTATTTGGCTTGATCGCTGTGAATCCTAATCAATCTCGAGTACTTACATTCTTAGGGAAGTATGTGGGAACCGTAAGAGAAAATGGATTTCAGTGGGTGAATCCTTTTTATAAAAAGAGAAAGATATCACTCAGAGCTCGCAACTTTGATAGTGAGAGAGTTAAGGTCAACGATAAGCGTGGTAACCCAATCCTGATCAGTGTCATCTTGGTGTGGAGAGTGAGAGAGACGTATAAAGCAGCATTTGAAGTAGATGATTATGAGAGCTTTGTACGCGTGCAGACTGATGCTGCGGTGAGGAAGTTAGCAGGTATGTATAGCTATGATAACTTTGATGATGATCTTGAGGAGGTGACATTAAGAAGCGATGTCGGAGGAGTCAACGATGCACTTGAGCAGGAAGTGAGCGAGCGTCTTGAGATAGCAGGTCTTGAAGTGATAGAAGCGAGAATCGGTTACTTAGCTTATGCTCCTGAGATAGCGAGTGCAATGCTGAAGAGACAGCAGGCTGAAGCAATCGTATCTGCACGATTTAAAATTGTAGAAGGTGCTGTAGGTATGGTAGATACAGCTTTAGAAATGCTTTCAGAAAAAAATATCATAGAGCTGGATGACGAAAGAAAGGCAGCGATGGTCAGTAACTTGATGGTGGTCTTGTGTTCTGATAAAGAAGCGACACCAGTTTTGAATACTGGTACTTTGAACACTTAGAATATAAGAGATGAAATTTGTTTCGGATAAAGTAGAAGGAGTGTCCCCCGGAGTCATAGCGTTCGCCGTGGGGGCATCTCTTTTATCGATATTGCCAGTGGCCTTTTTGTTGATTAAGATGAATAACCCGTCACTAACCTGGTCGGAAAGCTCGTCAGATTATAAAATACTCTGGGGGAGCTTTATTTTGGTTTTGCTAACAATGGGCGCTATGCTGTACATGTTTTTAACCTTGAAGGTTGAAACAAAAGGAAATGGAGCGACTATTGAAGCGAGGATCTATCCATTTATGAGATCCTTTCGAGTGATACATCTATCTGATGTTAAGTCTTTGGAAATTGCAAAAATAGATGGCTTCATGAAGTACGGAGGAGTCGGATATAAAAACAATTTAGGAGGTCTAACTTCATATACTGTTACCGGCCACGGAAATGTACTGAAGATAAAGCTGAAGAATAAGAAAGAGCTTCATGTGCAGATCACTAAACAATCAGAATGGAAGCGATACATCTCTGACTTCAAAAATCAATCTGTATGAAGAAAAAGTTTGTTCTTCGTATTGATGAAAAGACTATGGCTTCGGTCGAGAAGTGGGCTGCCGATGAGTTCCGCAGTGTCAATGGTCAGTTGGAATGGATGATCACTAAGATTCTAAAAGAGAATAAACGGTCGCCTAAGAAATCTGGGACTAAGGGAAGTAGTGAAGATTAGATGCACGAGTTGTTGTATTATGTAGGCCGATCGATTAATCATAATTATCAACTATGTTAAGCATACTTCTCGTGTACTATGTTGGTAAAGGTTTTTATCAATTAGCGGATCTTCATCGTAAGAACAAATGGGCTTTTGGCATCCTCGGTGTTGTGGTTTTTTACATAGGTATGATAATCGGAGTCATAGGAATAGGTTTGTATGGGGAGATGGCTGGTTCATTTGATATAGCATCCATGTCTGATTTCGTGCTCACACTTCTATCCATTCCTGTAGGCCTCTTGATAACTTGGGGCTTTTATAAATTCTTAAAGAACAAATGGAGCTATCCTTCTGGCTTAGATACTCCTATTGATGATTTTGATTTAGAGTAGTTATTGCAGCATGAAGCAAAGAGCAAAGGTCGAGGTTATCGGCTCTTGTCGTAATTTGCACGCTTGGAGGTTACATTCTAAAAGACAACAATTGTCAATCTTTGAAGTAGATTGATTAGCTCACTCTGCCTAAAGTTCGACCTATCTTGTTATTATTGTTGAGTCACATGGAGCCGGATAAGCGAGCTAGAGTTTTGCTTTTATTTTCATGTTATCATTAAAGCAAAAGAAAGGTCGTATGTCATCAGCTATAAATCATAAACT
>CALHUZ010000002.1 GCA_938039305.1 uncultured Saprospiraceae bacterium | reverse complement strand
TCTTGATATGCCCTACCTAATTTTGGTAGACGTTACTAATTTTTAGCTCCAAGAACTGGGCTTAAAGTAAGATATTGCAAGCTCTAAGGGACGAAGTTGGACATATGAATCGGACAGTACTTGATCTTAAGATTGGAGAGGAGGCAGTTATCAAAGATTTCCAAGAAGCAAGTGTGGCTTGTAAGTTACTGACGATAGGTATTGTACCTGATACTCGAATTGCTCTTATACGCAAGGCCCCATTTGGAGGGGCGCTTTGTCTTAAGCTTGGCCAGACCTTTGTAGCAGTGCGTAAAAATGAAGCGAAAGCGATCAGACTTCTGTAATGGCAAAAGGGCATCAGCAGCATTCAGGCAAACCAAAGTTTAAGGTAGCCCTACTTGGTAACCCCAATAGTGGTAAGTCAAGCCTATTCAATGCCCTAACTGGCCTTAGCCAAAAGATAAGTAACTATCCAGGAGTTACAGTTGATAAGAAAACGGGGACGATCTCTTTGTCATCAGGTGATGAAGTAGAAATCATAGATTTTCCAGGCATCTATTCTCTCTATCCTAATTCCAGTGATGAGAAGATAGTAGTAGAGGTGCTGACTAACCCTAAAGATCCAGACTATCCGGATGCCATCATTTACGTGGCGGCCAGTCAAGAACTTGAAAAGCACTTCTTGTTGGCGAGTCAGATACGTGAACTCGGCATACCGACATTGTTTTGTATGACAATGATGGATCTCAATGAGATCAAGGGCATCTCTTATGACCTCTCACATATTGAGAGCTATCTGCAGATGCCTGTGCTGGAAGTAAGTACACTTAAAGGCATCAATATCGATGGACTCAAATATAAGCTCATCGAACTCATCAAAACTGACTCATTACCTACATATAAAGAGAGTTATAGACTAACTGAAGCGGAAACAGCTGCTTCGGAGTTGATTGGAGAATTCACAGATTTAGACAATCCTTATCGTCAGTTACTGATAGCACATCACCATTCTTGGCTTTCTCATCTGCAAGCTGCAGATAGGATACGGATCAGTGCCGGTATAGATGATTTAGATTTCAATAGCACGCGTTTTCAGATTAATGAGACGCTAAGTAGATATAATAGTTTTACACCTGTAGTTGAAAAAGCTTCTATAAGAAGTAAGGAGGACGAGTTGTCTTGGACAGAGCGGATAGATGGTGTGATAACGCATCGAGTTTTGGGCCCGATTATATTTTTCGGATTAATGCTTTTTATTTTCCAAGCTATTTTCGCTTGGTCGGCTATTCCTACAGAATGGATAGAGACAGGATTTGCATCTCTTGGAAGTTGGGTGAATAGTACGATGCCATCAGGATGGTTTACTGATTTATTGACACAAGGCATTATAGCTGGCCTTGGAGGGATATTGGTTTTTGTGCCACAGATTACGATTCTATTTTTGTTGATCACAGCACTTGAAGAAGTCGGGTACATGTCTCGGGCAGTATTCATGTTTGACGGCGTGATGCAACGCTTTGGCCTTAATGGCAGAAGTATAGTCGCGCTTATATCAAGTGGCGCATGTGCCATACCAGCCATCATGTCTACAAGAACAATTGCTAATTGGAAAGAGCGGTTGATTACAATATTAGTAACACCATTGATAAGTTGTTCTGCAAGGATACCTGTCTATACAGTCTTGATTGGATTTGTAGTACCTGCTAAGACAGTTGGAATTTTCAATTTGCAAGGCCTTGCCTTTATGGGTTTGTATGTGTTGAGTATCGTTGCAGCACTATTCTCAGCATGGGTTTTTAAGAAGATATTGAAGTCTGACGAGCGTTCGTTTTTGATGATAGAATTGCCCCAGTACAAGCAACCATTTCTTAAGAATGTACTCCTTACGGTAAAGGAGAAAGTGAGCACGTTTGTCATTGAGGCAGGCCAGGTGATTTTAATTATATCTATCGTGCTTTGGTTTTTAGCATCATATGGTCCTTCGACTGCTATGAACGAAGCCATCTCTCAGACTGAACAAACCATCATCACAGATCAACTCACTGAAGACGCAGGTGAAGACCTTTTGGCTTCCGCCAAATTAGAAGCATCATATGCCGGCCATCTTGGAAAATTCATAGAGCCAGTGATCAAGCCACTTGGCTTTGATTGGAAGATTGGAATAGCCCTGATTACATCTTTTGCTGCCCGAGAAGTCTTTGTAGGAACAATGGCTACGATCTATAGCGTAGGAAGCTCTGATGATGAAGCTACTGTGCGAGAGCGCATGGCTCAAGAGATCAATCCTATCACAGGAGGGCCTCGCTATGACGTCCCGACAGCACTGAGTTTGTTGTTGTTTTATGTATTTGCGATGCAGTGCATGAGTACACTTGCAGTTACAAAAAGAGAAACTAAATCATGGAAGTGGCCAATGGTCCAATTAGGATTCATGAGCGTCTTGGCCTATGTAAGCAGCATGATTGCTTTCCAATTGTTGACGTAATGCTTTTGGGAGTTACCTCTTTTGAAAAGGTGGATTGAATTCATACAAAATCCAGTGATTAGGCTTTACCTTCCAAGGCCCTGAAAGATTTATCATTTCTTGTATTTTTTCATCAAAGAGTGCACCAAGCGAAGGGATTACAATCACTTTAATTGGAACACCGGAGTCATTACATTTTATTTTTACTATAGCTAATGATGGTTTTTTTATTCCCCTCATAAAGAGTTCGTCTTTCACTATAGTCGAGTTTTTCGCAAGCTCTAATTTATAGCTTTCTTCTCCTGAGAGAGGTGCTGCATTATAATCGATACTTTCTGAAGTTTCATTAAGACT
>CALHUZ010000001.1 GCA_938039305.1 uncultured Saprospiraceae bacterium | reverse complement strand
TGAAGCTATGGCCAATAACTACAAGGCTCTATTGATAAGTGAGTTTCCTAAGAACTCTTTCGCAAAATACCTGAAGAATCCAAATAGCGGAACTGCCTTGATCACTGAAGAAAGAGAGATCGAGATGTACTACGAAGACACTTATCGATTATTTGAGAAAGGAGCATATAAAGAAGCTCAACAAAGAATTGTTGAGGCCAACAAAAAGTTTGGCAACAAGCATGAGATGATGGCCAAGTATGAACTACTTAAGGCTATGTGTATCGGCAACACCGAAGGACAAGACGCATATGTCAATGCATTGCGAGGAGTTATATTGAGATTTGATGGGACTGAAGAGCAGACTTATGCAAGGGAGCTGATGAGGTTCTTGAAGGGCGATGAAGAAACATTTAATGCCAATGATACAAGTGATGAGGCTTTAGCCAAATATGTCAAAGACGATGATAAACTGCACTATGTTTTAGCAGTTGTATATGATACTAACGGAGATCTCATCAAAGAAGTAAAAGAGTCAATCGATGCTTTCAATACGATGAGATATAGCGATAAAAGGCTGAGGGTGACGGCATTAGTCTTGAACAAAGAAACTAATGCCTACGTTATACTGATAAGGAGGTTTAGTGGTAAAGATGACTCTATGGTTTACTATCGTGATGCATCAACTCGCTTAGATGAGTTCGTTGATCCTAAGAAGTTCTCATACGATATCTATGCGGTCAATCAGAAGAACTATCGCAAGATCATAGAAGAGAACAAAGTTGGTTCTTATAGAGCATTCTTTGACAAGCATTACCTGGGGATTGGTAAATAAAGAGCATCAAGTGGCTAAAGGCCTTAATGAATAAAGACATTTTTAATTAACCATTATATCACAAACATGAAATATCTAGTTTTACTATTTACGATTACTGCATTGACTTTCACATCAATGACTGCTCAAGATAGAGCGCCAAGTCCAGCTGCTACAACGATACAAAAGGTCGGTCTCACTGACATCACTGTTGAGTATTCTCGTCCAGGATTAAAAGGTCGTACTGCTTTTGCTGACGGTAGTGCTCTTGCACCTCTTGGCAAAATGTGGAGAACGGGTGCTAATTCTGCAACTAAAATCACATTTAGCGAAGATGTTAAAGTAGGTGGAAAGATGCTTGCTGCTGGTTCATATGCGATCACTACCATTCCTTCAGCTACACAATGGACCGTTAACTTCTATCCTCACACAGCTACAAGATGGTCTACTTATCAAGATGCAACTCCTGCGGCTTCTGTCATGACTGGAGCAATGACTATGGATTCTCCTATCGAGTCATTTATGATCTCGTTTGATGAAATTAAAGACTACTCTGCTGTATTGATCATGGGTTGGGCAAACACTATTGTTCCAGTTGAGATCACAGTAAACTAATAACAGAACACTTAATCTACTTATAAGTGGAGCTCGAGATTATTTCGGGCAAAACGGGTAAGAAAAACTACCGACAAGATCCTCATAAGGTCAGTTGATTGTTCTTCTTGCCCTTTTTTATTAGGGTCATGCGATATCTGCTTTCTAAACCGGACTTACCAATCACCAAGTATTTGACCTTCCTTTATTCTCTTTGATTTATTTCTCGGCTCTCTCTTATCTAAACCGGGCTTACCAATCACTTTCGAAGAAGCAAGTTGGCTTCACGACTTAAACCAGGCTTGCCAATCACTGTGTGCTTGGGAGTCCCTTTATCTTTCTTTTCTTCTCAGCTCTCGGTTCTTGGCTCTATTAATCTACTCTAAAATACCTTTCGTCGATATTCTCCTTGGCACATCGAGTTACCCCAAGCATAGGTCTGACATTGTTGTAAAAAGGTGACTTCTAATTCATCTTTGTTTTGTCAATACGACATAACGATTCATCAACTTTAAATTCTATCACAATGAAAAGTACTCAACCACGCACCTTAGATCACTATGTAAGACTTGCTTTATTGGTTACAACTTGTAGCACTTATATCACTATATTGGCTATTGGATTAATGTCTTAACCTTATGTGGAATCGACGCAGACTAAAGTTTTTACTCGCTTTTATCCTATTTGATATAGTCGTAGGATTGATACTCGTCTTGAGTGGTGCGCTGCTTTAAAGAGTGCTTAGGTGCTTGTGTGCTTAGGTACTTGTTTGGTTCAAATCTTTCATTGCGCTTGAACTTGAACTTGACACTTTAAAGCTCCTAATTAAGAAGATTCTCCTTAAGCTGCTGAAGCTCCATCTCGCTGAAGTAAAGTACTTCACGAGGCTTGCTACCTTGAGCGCCACCTACGACTCCTAAAGCCTCTAACTGATCCATTATACGTCCAGCTCTGTTATAGCCTAATTGAAGCTTACGCTGGAGCATAGATGTTGATCCATGTTGATTAGTCACAACGAGTGCCGCTGCATCCCAGAAGTTTTCATCCAGATCAGAAACGCTGATACCCTTAGAAGATCCACCCTCTTCGCCAACATATTCTGGTAAGAAGAATGGTTCAGCAAAACCTTGCTGACTGCCGATGTGATCGACGATTCTTTCTACCTCCGGCGTATCAACGAATGCACACTGTAGTCGAACGATATTTCCTCCAACAGATAGAAGCATGTCCCCTCTACCGATCAATTGATCTGCACCTCCTGAATCAAGGATAGTCCTTGAATCAATCTTACTGGTCACCTTAAATGCTAATCTCGCTGGAAAGTTAGCCTTGATGGTACCTGTGATAATATTGACCGAAGGTCTCTGTGTTGCTATGATAAGGTGTATACCTACAGCTCTTGCAAGCTGTGCGATACGTGCTATCGGAAGCTCAACCTCTTTACCAGCAGTCATTATAAGATCTGCAAACTCGTCAATGATCAAGACGATGAATGGCATAAATCTATGACCGTTCTGAGGGTTTAGCTTTCTAGCAATAAACTTATCGTTGTATTCTTTGAGGTTTCTCGCTCGTGCAAGCTTCAGCAGATCATAGCGCTCATCCATCTCGATACAGAGGGAGTTAAGTGTATAGATCACCTTAGTGGTCTCTGTTACAATAGGCTCTTCTTCATTAGGCAGATAAGCTAAGAAGTGCTTATTGATCTGGCTATAAGGGAAGAGCTCTACTTTCTTAGGATCGATCAGCACCAGTTTCACTTGACTTGGGTGCTTTTTATATAGGATCGATGATATGATGGCATTGATACCTACTGACTTTCCTTGACCTGTCGCTCCTGCAATGAGGAGGTGAGGCATCTTGGCTAAGTCAGCTACAAATACTTCGTTAGATATGGTCTTTCCAAGTGCTAAAGGAAGATCCATTTTAGCCGACTGGAATTTCTCTGAGCTAATCACTTCCTTAAAGGATACGATTTGCTTTTTCTTATTAGGTACTTCTATACCGATGGTTCCTTTTCCTGGGATAGGTGCGATGATCCTGATACCCAAAGCTGAAAGGCTTAGTGCTATATCATCCTCCAAATTCTTGATCTTAGATATCTTTACTCCTGGCGCTGGAACGATCTCATAAAGTGTCACTGTAGGACCGATGGTAGCTCTAATCTTAGTTATCTCAATCTTAAAGTTAAGTAGAGATCTAATGATCTGATCTTTATTAGCCTCAAGCTCCTCTCTGTCTATCTCTACTTTTTGATCTGCATACGCTTCCAGAAGTTCAAAAGGAGGTGATACGTACTTAGAAAGCTCTAAAGTAGGATCAAATGGTTGATCATTGATAGTGTCATTCTCTTCTTGAATGCGGAGATCTGGA